>JADGQD010000203.1 GCA_017882065.1 Anaerolineales bacterium
TCCGGGCGGGCGTCCAGCACGATTTTCAGGGTTTCGAGCGAACCTTTAAAATCCGGGATGAGCACCTCGACCGAGCAGCCGGGGAGAAGTTCGCGGATGCGCCGGATCACCATGGCAAAGATGGGTGCGCCGCCGTCCCGCCGGTCATCGCGGTTGACGGAGGTGATGACGGCATGTTTAAGTTTCATGGACTTGACCGCCTGTGCCACGCGTTCCGGCTCCATCCAGTCGAGGGCGAGCGGGCGTCCGTGTTTAATGTCGCAGAAACCGCAAGTGCGCGTGCAGACATCGCCCAGCATCAGGAAGGTGGCGGTGCCTGAACCCCAGCATTCGCCCATGTTGGGACACATGGCTTCCTCGCAGACGGTGTGCAGCGCCTTGGAGCGCATCAGGGTTTGCAACTGCTCAAACGTCTCGCCGGAAGGGGCGCGTACTTTGATCCACTCCGGGCGGCGGAGCGGGGCGGTGTTGACGGTCCCGGGGTTGACCCGTTCACGGGTGGGGGAAACAGGCATAGGGTCCTCTCGGATTCGTGTCATTGCGAGGGCTTTCAAGGCTCGCAACGACACATCAGTTTAATTTTTTAACTTTCAACTTCAAGCCTTCCACTCTGACCACTTCCACCTTCTCACCCTTGCGGATCCTGCCTTGACCCTCAGCCAGTTCCGCCGTCCACAACTCTGCCCCGGACTGGACTTGTCCGGTCGGGTTAATGTCGGTACGGGCGAATCCGGTCTGGCCGCGCATGCCCTCCTGACCGGTGATGACCGGCTTCTTCATCGCCCGCAGCGCAAAGCCGACGATGATGGCGAAACTGATGCCGATGATGAGGGCTACCAGGATGACCAGCGGGAGCGAGACACGCTGGAACTGGGGCGTACCCGGCGAGTTGAACAGCACCAGCGCACCGACGATGAACGAGCCAATGCCCGCCGCCGTCAGCCCGCCGTGGGTGGCGGCTTTGATGTCAACGATGAATAGCACAAAAGCGATGATCAGGAAGGCCAGCCCGAACCAGTTGACCGGCAGGACGCCCAGGCCGTAGGCTGCCAGCGCCAGGCAGACCATACCGACGAACCCGGCCACCCAGCCGCCCGGGCTGGAGAGTTCGATCAGGATGGCCTGCACGCCGATGCTGAGCAGGATGAAAACGAAGTTCGGGTCGACCAGCAGTTGCAGCAATTGCTCGATGAGGCTCATGGTCAGGGTTTCGGTCACTGCGCCGGATGTGTGCAGGGTGCGCGGACCGTCGGCCATCTGAACGGTGAATCCATCCAACTGATCGAGCAAATCATTTGTGTCGTTGGCGATGAAATCCACCAGGTGTGCATTCAGGGCTTCGGTAGCGGAGACGGCTATGGCGCTCTCAATGGTGGACTCGGCCAGGGCGGTGGCCTCGGCTCCGCGTCGTTCGGTATACGAGCGAACCAGCGCCTTCATGGCCTCCTTGACTTTGGTCTGCTCGGTGGTGGGAAGGTCTGCACCCTGCGATCCAACCGGGCTGGCCGCGCCGATGGCTGTTTCGGGGGCCATGGCTGCCGCGTGCCCTGCCAGTGTAATGACTGTCCCGGCGCTGGCGGCCCAGGCCCCGCGCGGACTGACGTAGACCACCACCGGTACGCGGCTGGCGCGGATATCCTGAGCCATTTTTTGCATCGAATCAAGTCCGCCGCCGGGCGTATTGAGCTGCAAGATGACGATTTCCGCGCCGTTCTGTTCGGCGGTCTGGATACCGCGGGATAGATATTCCTGCGTGGCCGGGGTGATGGCTCCGTTAATGGTCAGCACCAGGGCTACCGGTCCAGACGCCGCGGCGTGAATCGGCTGAAGGAGAAACATGGTCAGGGCGAAACAAGTCAGCACAAAACGGGAAATTTTCATAGTGGTCTCCGGTCAAAATGATTATAAACCTGAATAAGGGATTTGCTTGTCCGCCCGGCGGACTTCGGCTATACTCCGGCCATGCACAGCATTGACCGCAAATGGACCGACCTGACCGCCGGGTACCAGGCCATCCAATCGTTCAATACGAAACTGACGGGAGAATTTGGCCGGGCGGTACGGGTGGGTCACAAACTGCAGTTCCGCAAAGAACTGACCGAATGGCAAAAGAAGCGCCGGGTCTTTTTTGCGCTCGCGGCGGTTGCGCCGCTCTCCATCATTGCACTCTGTGTGACGTCCTTTTATTTCCGGGATGTGGCCTGTGTCATCGTCTATTGGGCGGTGCTGGTGTTAATCATCCTGGTCACTCTGGCGGTGGCCGGACGCCAGTACATCCGCGAGATGGTGAACGGCAAGCCGGTTCCGCAGCCGGTCGAGGGGCTGGTGGTAGACCTGGAAGGACGCTGGTGGGAAAGTCTCTCGCCGCAGAAACTGGCGGTCGAGAAGGCAGGCGAAAAAGGGGAAGAGGATTTCCTGACCCTGCTTGCCCGTTCCCTTCCGGACTCTTATTCTGCCCAACACCTCTCTGTTAGGGATGTACTGTTGCTCGGGCCTGCGGGGATCTGGGTGTTTAAAGTCGAGCACTGGAGCGGGACGATCGTCAAACAGGAGGGTGCCTGGAAGCAGATTCAAACCCTGTCCCGTGCCCCGTCTCCCGTGCTAGAACCGGGACTAACACGCGGGAACCGGGACTACGACGCTGGAACCGGGACTACCACGCGCGATAAACCCGGGCAGAAGCGGCGCGAAGAGAAGAGGCACGAACCAGGCCCCGATGACGAATGGCTGCAGCAGAAATACGAGATTGTAAAAACGCTCGAAAAACAATTGCCGGAGCGGGCTTGGACCCTGAACCTGATCCAGGGCGGCGTGGTTTTTACCCACCCGAAGGTCAATCTCGACAAAAAACACATCGAGGGCAACACCGCCTCCTATGGCATGCCAAAAGCCTGGGCCGAGCGCATCCGCCGTGCCCCACCGGTGGACGGATTCACGCTGGAAATGCAACTGGAAATTCTGGATGCCCTGGCTGAAAGCGGCGGCCAGCAAACTTTCTCGGCCAAAGACGAGGCGGAGCGGCTGTACCAGCAGGCCGTCGAGGAGCTGCGAGCTTACGTGACAAAGATGGTGAAATGACAGGTTGACCGTCTGCGCCCCTCACGGTAGAATAACAATCCATTGCGGGCGTAGTTCAGTGGTAGAACGCTTGCCTTCCAAGCAAGATATCGTGGGTTCGAGTCCCATCGCCCGCTCTGTCTTTCAGTGCTCCCGTGTCATGTGCTCCAGTGTCATGCAACATGGCACGGGACAACGTGACACTTTTTTGTCCAGGGCCCGTGGCGCAGTGGTAAGCGCAGGCGACTCATAATCGCTTGGTCGCAGGTCCGAATCCTGCCGGGCCCAC
>JADGQD010000054.1 GCA_017882065.1 Anaerolineales bacterium
GATTTCAGGCTGGCGAAGATGTCCTTCTTCAGGCCGAACAGCACCCGGTGGATGGGTTCGAACTCCAGCCCTTCGTCGTGGACGTTTTCCAACTCGATCAGGGCGTAACGCGCTGGATGGTCCAGGCCCACTTCGGGCTTCATCCTTTCCCAGATAGCTTTGGCCGTGGCGAACGAGTGATTGCCGTCGCCCATGGCGAACAGAAGGACAGGTCTATCCTGGCTGAGGCCATATTTAGCAGCAAAGACTTCCGGCTTCGCCAGCCCGCGCAGGGACGTGACCACCTGTGCCTCCTGCGCCTCACTGACGACGTAACCGGTCAGGTGGCCGGAACCGAGCATCAAATCGAAATCGTAGGCTTTTTCCAGCCCCCCTTTGGCCTGCTCCACCGGCTCGATGACTGTCCGTTCCGGGTCATCAATCAGCACAAGGATGTGGGGTAACTCCAGCACTGCGCCGGTGCGGATCTTCATGCGGGGTGGAAGGCGCTCAACGATCGTGCCTTCGGTGGCACGGATCAGGCTGGTGGAACCTTTTGTGAAGTCGTAGCGTTCCAAGTCGAGACACAGCACAATGCCACGGCGGACCTTGCCGAGGGCGGTCCGTTCAACGTAGATGAGTCCCTCGCGCGGCTGGAGGATGCCTTTGTCCAGATATATGCGCATGGTCATCTGGATGGTCTGGATGCGCGCGGCCTCGCCCGGCTTTTCGAGAAAGACCTCGGGCAGGACCAGGTTATAGGTGGAGGGCGCCTTGCCGACGAGTTTTTCCACTTCCTGCCAGTATTCCGGCTCGGAGGTGAACTGGTCGCAGGCGATAACCGCCCATTTGGTCAGGTTTGTACCCTTCCTGGGCAGGTAGATTTGGGGGATTTGGATCCCGATGTCGTCGTAGATTTTCATGAAAATCATCCCGGAGGGGCGCAGCAAGCTGCGCCCCTCCCATCGCAATCTATTTCCTGGCGAACTCGATGAGTTTCTCTGCCACCTCGGCGCCCACGCGTGCCTGGGCCTCCTTCGTGGCCGCGCCAATATGCGGCGAGCAGATTACATTATCCAGTTTGGCCAGTTTCCAGTCCGTGGGCGGTTCCTCGGCATAGACATCCAGCGCCGCGCCGGCGACCTTGCCACTGGTCAGGGCTTCGTAAAGAGCCGCTTCGTTGAGGATGCCGCCGCGGGCGCAGTTTACGATGCGTACGCCGGTCTTCATCTTCTCGAACTGGGGTTTGCCGATCATGTCCGCTGACTCTTTGGTCCTGGGCAGGTGCAGGCTGATGTAATCGGAGCGGGCCAGCACATCATCCAGCGTGACCAGCTTGACGCCTTCGGCTTCCTTGACGTACGGGTCGTACGCGATGACAGTCATGCCGAGGGCGTTGGCGCGGATGGCAACTTCCTTGCCGATGTTGCCGATGCCGATGAGTCCCAGCGTCTTCCCACCGATCTCGTCGCCTTCGAAGGCTTTCTTTTCCCATTTTTCAGCCTTCATGGTTGAGGAGGCTTTATAGAGATTGCGGGCCAGGGCGAACATGAAACCAATCGTCAGTTCAGCCACCGAAGCGGAGGAGGCCCTGGGCGTGTTCATGACGGTAATACCCTTCGAGCGGGCATAGTCCGCGTCAATGGTGTCCAGGCCGACTCCGCCGCGCACGATGACCTTCAGGTTGGGACAAACGTCAATCAACGGCTGGCGGATCTTGGTACGGGAACGCACTACGCAGCCAGCATAGTTCGGAAGAATGTTCGGGAGTTCTTCGGGGGTGATCTCGAAGTTCGTGTCCACCATCAGCCCTGCGGCGCGCATTTTCTCAATAGCATCGGATTCGGTTTTGTCGCAGACCAGAATTTTCATGAACTTTCTCCTTTTCGGGATGTCAAATTTAAAACAGAGACCCACGAGCCGGATGACCGTGTATCTCTGCTATTGGAATTCTGCTGTTCACGAAAATATTGTAACACGGCCTCTTTGGTTGTCAACAGATTTATCTCATTGGGTCTTTGGGAAATCCCGTGCTAGAGGGAAAGATAGTGGGTATTGGGCGAGCTTCGCTCGTCCAATACCCACTATTTACCCCTTCGCCACAGCGATTCCCAGAGAACCCAAGCATTGCTACAAACTGATTTCCTTCACTCCATTCCCAGGCCGATTGTTAATGTGCGAAAGACTGGGTGTGGACTATAATCTGAACGCACGAACTCGAAAAATTCCTTCTTCAATCACAGGAGATGAAAATGACCAGACGAATCCATAATTTCAATCCCGGCCCGGCTGTCCTGCCGCTGGAAGTGCTCCAGCAAGCGCAGGCGGAAATGCTCGATTACAGGGGCACGGGGATGTCGGTGATGGAGATCAGCCACCGTTCGAAAGAATTCGAAGCCATTGTCGCCGAAGCCCAGGGGAACCTGCGCGACCTGCTTGGCATACCGGCTAATTACAAGATTTTGTTCCTGCAAGGCGGCGCCAGCCTGCAATTTGCCATGCTCCCGATGAACTTCCGACCGGCGGGAGCTTCGGCGGATTATATCGTCACAGGCACGTGGAGCAAGAAAGCCTTCAAGGAATCCCAAAAACTGGGGACGGTCAAAGCTGCGGCCAACATGGAGGCCGACAATTTCAACCGCCTCCCGGCCCAGTCAGAACTCAAACTGGATCCGCAGGCTGCGTACCTGCACTTTACCTCCAACGAAACCATCCACGGCGTGGAATACTTTGCCGAGCCGGTCCCGCCGACGGGCGTGCCCCTCATGTGCGATGCCAGCTCCGACTTTGTCAGCCGCCCGATCGATGTATCCAAATATGCCATGCTCTACGCCGGCGCGCAGAAGAACGCCGGCCCGGCGGGCGTGGTGGTCTGCATCATTCGCGACGATATGCTGGTAAAAGTCCCGGCTAATTTACCCAACCTGCTCGACTATAAAATCCTGGCTGAAGAAAATTCCCTGCTGAACACCCCGCCTTGCTGGTCCATCTATATTGTTGGGCTGGTGCTGAAATGGGCCAAGGGCATCGGCGGCCTAGAAGGTATTGCCAAGCGCAACCAGACCAAGGCCGGGCTGGTATACAAAGCCATTGATGAATCCGGTGGGTTCTACAAGGGCCATGCCAAATCCGACCGTTCTGTCATGAACATCCCCTTCCGTCTGCCCAACGAGCAGTTGGAAGAACAATTTGCGGGTGAATCCAAGAAACGCGACATGATCGGTCTGAAGGGTCATCGTTCGGTGGGCGGGATGCGCGCCTCGCTGTACAACGCCCTGCCGGTGGAATCGGCCGAGGAACTGGTCAAGTTCATGAAAGAGTTCCAGCAGAAGAATGGTTAGTTGACTTCTCTTCCCTGCGTGGTATAATGTCGCCGCTTTCAGTAGGAGCGGCGACATTATTTTATGCTAAGCGTATCGGAAGCCCGTGAACGCATCCTGTCAGTTTTCCTGCCGGTCGAATCCCAGACCGTTTCGCTCAACCGCGCTTCCGGGCGCGTCCTGGCTCGCGACATCGTCGCTGAGACCGACCTTCCCCTTTTCGATAATTCCTCTGTAGATGGCTTTGCCCTGCATTCGGTAGATTTCGTCTCCCCCCGGACCCTGAACGTGCTTGCCGATATCCGCGCTGGCGAAACCTCCGAGACGCCCATCCAGCCCGGACAGTCTGCCCGCATCATGACCGGCGCATCCCTGCCGCCCGGAGCGGAGGCGGTGGTCATGGTCGAAAATACGGACTTCAACGTGCGCACTTCCGGCACGCCCGCCCCGCAGACAGTGACCATTCACAAGTCTGTCCAGCCGGGTGAGAACATCCGCCGCCGCGGCGAAGACCTGCACTCTGGCGATAAAGTCCTGTCTGCGGGAATGCGCCTGCGGGCGCAGGAAATCGGTCTGTTAGCGATGCTCGGCATGGCGGAAGTGTCGGTCTACCGGCAGCCACGGTTTGCCCTGCTCTCCAACGGTGACGAACTTTTGCCAGTGGAGGCTCCCCTCGCTCCCGGTAAAATTCACGAATCCAATTCCTATGTCCTGGCCGCACTGGCCGAAGCGAGGGGCGTGGAACTCATCCGGCTGGGCATCGCGGCGGATACGGAAGCAGATGTCCGCTCCTGGCTGGAACAGGCGGTGGAAGCAAAAGCGGATGTAATCGTCTCATCAGCGGGAGTCAGTGTCGGTGCATTCGACTACGTAAAGTCTGTCATCGAAGAAGACGGCGAACTCGACTTCTGGAAAGTCAACATGCGCCCCGGCAAACCGCTGGCTTTTGGCAAGTACAACGGCGTTCCGTTCTTTGGGTTGCCGGGAAATCCTGTTTCGGCCTTTGTCGGATTCGAAGTCTTCGTGAGACCCGCCCTGGAGAAACTGAGTGGACTGGAACTCCGGCCCCGCCCGCACCAGATGGCATGCCTGACCGAGCCGCTGGAATCCGATGGGCGCGAATCCTACCTGCGCGCAGTTGTCAGCCAGGAGAATGGCCGTCTGGTAGCCCGTCTTACCGGTCACCAGGGTTCCGGAAATATCTTCTCTTTAGTGCGGGCAAACGCTTTACTGATTGTGCCCTCTGGTGTAAAATCGCTCCCTGCAAACTCGGACGTAGAGATATGGCCCATCGCATAAAACCCACTCATAACGATAAAACCGGTTCGGCCTTCTATTGGGCCACTATTGGACTCGCCTGCCTGGGCGCGTTGGATGCCGCTTATTTGCTCGTTTATAAGTTGACGAACAATAATGCCATGTGCCTGGGCAACGGCGGCTGTCATGATGTCAATTTCAGCCCTTATGCGGTAATTGGTGGGATCCCGGTCTCGGTGTTTGGGATGGTCGCTTTTCTTGTCATTACCGGCATCCTGATGCTGGAGCCGCGGCTCAAAATTGTGAAAGAAAATGGATCGCTGGCAATTTTCGGGATCAGCCTGGCGGGCGTGGCTTTTACGGCTTATCTCACCTGGCTCGAGATTTACGTTATCCATGCCATCTGCCCATTCTGTGTGGCTTCGGCGGTCATCATCGCCTTGATTTTTATCCTGGCCATTATCCGGCTAATCAAACAAACTGCATATTAGGAGGAATTCATGCCCCGCATCCGCTGCCATTACATTGACTGTGTGTTCGTAGACGACGGCTATTGCGGCGCCGCGGCGGTCGAACTGGACCCCGATACCGGCTGCGCCACTTTTACTCCCACTGAAGAAGCTGCTGCCAAAGATGATAATTGGGAAGAAGAGGAACTGGAGAATTGGGAAGAAGAGGAAACCGACGACGAGGATGACACTTGGGAAGAAGACGAGGACGAGATATAACAAAATGGGGCGGCAGAGAATGAACTGCCGCCCGTTTCGTTCCAGACCGGTAACCTGGTCCCGTACCTCGTAGGGGCGCACCTACTGAACTGCGCCCCTATTTGTTTTCCATCATCCGGTACAACAAAACCCCCGCGGCTACTGCCAGGTTCAGCGAACTGACTCGTCCCTTCATTGGCATGGACACGACCACGTCGCAGGCCGCGATTTGTTCCGGGGAAAGGCCCTTTTGCTCGTTACCGAGTAGCAGAATGGTCGGTTTGTTTCCCCACTGGAACCTTCGATAATCGGTGCCGGCATGTGCCGAAGAGCCAACCAGTTGATAGCCGTTCTTTTGCCTCCATTGCACGAATTCGTCAAATGAAGCCTGTACAACCGGCTTCCAGAACAGAGTCCCCATGCTGGCCCGCACCACGGACGGGTGGTATAGCTCCACGCCGCCGTCCAGCAGGAATAGCCCGTCTGCACCGACCGCCTCCAGCGTGCGCAGGATCGTCCCGACATTGCCGGGGTCCTGCGGCGAGACTGCCGCGGCGCCAAAAGTAAAGTGTTCCGGTGTCACGTTTTCCAGTGCCACACGTCGCTGGTGGAGGATGGCGAGGATTCCCTGCGGGTTGTCCTTGTCGGCAATGTCGGCGAACAGGGGGCGGGTGAGGGCAACGCAGTGCACGCCTCGGCGGGACTGCTCGTCCACCAGGTGATGGGCGAATTCGCTGGTCAGCAGGTCTGGGGCGTAGACCAGCGTCTCCAGGTGCCAGCCCGCTTCGACGGCTTCGCCGACGGGGTGGATGCCTTCGACCAGGAATAGTCCCGTCTCCTCGCGCCCCTTTTTCTGGCGCAGGGAACGGATTTGTTTGACGAGCGGGTTGGCATGGCTGGAAATCAATTCGGGCATGTGCTGATTGTACCTGAATCGGCTATAATTTTCTTATCTACTGGTGTAGAATATTTCGGTAAAGGAACGAGTTCACGTGACTACGACCTTCGAACGGTATTACCGTTTTGCCCTCTGGCTGGGGTTCTTTACTATCTTCTACAACCTGCTTGAGGGGCTGGTCTCGATTTTCTTCGGCGTCCACGACGAAGCCCTGACTCTCTTCGGCTTCGGCATTGACTCGTTCATCGAAGTAATTTCAGGTATCGGGATTGTCGGCATGGTCTACCGCATCCGGCGGAACCCGGATACGCCGCGCTCACAATTTGAACGCACCGCCCTGCAGATAACCGGGATGAGTTTCTACTTACTGGCCGCCGGACTGGCAGTAACAGCCATTTTCAACATCGTAATCGGCCATAAGCCCGAAACCACCCTGCCCGGCTTGATTATCTCGCTGGTATCCATCGCGATGATGTGGGCGCTGGTTTCTGCCAAGCGCAAAGTGGGGCGGGCGCTCGACTCGGCCCCCATCCTGGCGGATGCCAACTGCACGCTGGTCTGCATCTACATGTCGCTCGTTCTGCTGACAGCCAGTCTCATTTATGAGCTGACCGGTTTCGGTTTCGTGGACAGCATCGGCGCGCTGGGACTGATCTACTTTTCATTCAACGAGGGCAAGGAATCCTTTGAGAAAGCCAAAGGAATGAAATGCGATTGTGAGGAGGAAAAATGAGTTTCTACGACGATCTCAACGACCATTTCCGCGAACTGCACGCAGATACGGCCAAAGCCATCGAAAGCCTGCCCAACGAAGCGCTGGACTGGATGCCCGGACCAGAGATGAACTCGATCAACGTGCTGGTTGTCCATCTGGCCGGCGCAGAACACTACTGGATCGGAGTGGCATTAAATGAGCCGCCTGCCCGTGACCGTGAATCTGAGTTCCGGACACAGGGTCTGAGTGCCGATGAGGTGAAGGCGCACCTGGTTTCTGCTGATGATTATGCCAGGCAAGCACTAGCCCGTTTCTCCTTACCTGATCTGGAAGCTGTTCGCCAGTCCCCGCGCAATGCCAAAGAATTCACCGTCGGGTGGTGCCTGACCCACGCCCTGAAACATACCGCCTTGCATACGGGTCACATCCAGTTGACGCGGCAGTTGTGGGGTCTTTGGAAATTTCCGTGACAGAAAGAAAGATATGGGGGTGTTGACTGTCGTCGCACCGGATGGACAGAAGACTCTCCGGGCTTCCGCCCAGATCGCGAGTTCAACGAGGAGCGGGTAACCGGCCTGGCAACCTGCTACCCGGCGCGCTTCTGGGTCAAGTGGCTCGGCAAAGACGAGATGACAGTTTACCAGGCCTCGGGGAATGGCAGGGTTGTACGCGCCAAACTGGCGGGAGAGCGGGTGCTGCTGTTGGTCCGGGCAGTGGCGGTGATGAAAAAATGGGTTAGAATAGGTTTACGGCACGGACAAAAACACCACATACAATAGTGTCATTCCATCCCCCAGTAAGGAAAGCTCCAAATATGCGATTAATTTACTTAAAATTTTGCATCCTGGCGATCTCGATAATATTATTGGTAACAGCTTGCACTTCTAAAAACGACAACCCTCAGGAATCAACATCTGGCGTCTCCGGATTATTAACAGAATCGCCGGTATTGTCACCACAACCTGGAAATCCAACTGGCAATCAATCAACCCCAATAAATGACCTCCCACCAACTCCAAATATGATCGGTCAGCAATCGACGGCACAACCAACCGCGGACACCGGAACTCCAGTATCACCGGAAATCGACTGGCGGGATGTCCCCATCATGCCCGAGGTGAGTCAACACGTACTTCAAATCTACCAAGAGGGCCAGGCTCAAGGCCGCAACCCGCACAACTTCTCTGTGATCGGCGACTGCCAGTCGATCCCCTTTGTTTTCATGGGTCCTTTTGGACGTGGCATTTTAGAGCCTGACAGCGCAGAAAGTTATCTCTGGGATGCCATTAACCAATTCAAAGATTCATTTATCCGCTGGAGTGTAACTTCTCGAGGCGGATTTACAGCCGCTTCCATCCTGAACCCCCTTCAGGCCGATCCACATTATTGCAAACCCGGTGAAACCCCGCTAACCTGCGAATACCGGCTGAACAACCCGGCTTTCGCATTTATCACCCTGGAAACCTGGCTCGATTTGAACACGGTAGATCGTTATGAGACATACCTTCGCCAAATTCTGGACTATGTGATCGAACATGGCACCATCCCCATTTTAATCACCAAGGCTGATTCTGCCGATGTGCTGAATGGCAGATACGTTATCAATCCAGCCATCGTGCGGGTCGCGCGTGATTATGATATTCCGGTGATCAATTTCTGGAAGTCTGCTCAATACCGTCCCAACGGAGGAATCGACCCTGCCCGCGAAGGATTCCACCTGAGCCAGGATGGCTACAACCTCAAAAACACCCTGGCCCTGCGAGCCTTATATAACATCTGGCAAGCGGTCGAACAGGGGAGCACTAATGGAAGCTCTGGATTGGCCAATCCAACCACCACCCCTACACAACAAACCACTTCCAACTCCGAGCCCGCTCCACAGGTCACCGTGCCGGATTGTGAGGGAGGCTGTATATTTTTTGCAACCGCCTCCTCCCAGGATGGCGAAGTGGCTACCCAGGGAGTCTATGCGTACAGTTACGTTGACCAAAAACTGACCCTGGTACTTGGCGATGGGTTTGACCTGCAAGACGTCAGCAATGATGGCCAACGGCTGCTGGTGAACAAGACCAACCGTCTGTATGAAATCAACCTTGCAAATGATTCAGCCATCCTGCGTAGCGAATCGTTCTTCTCTAATGGTAAACAAGATGCCTACTGGAATAGTGACGATAGTGTGGTTATTTTCATTGATCAAAACCATCCCTTCCAAACCGATACAGGTGCGGAGTTCAATCTTTTCCCGTCTACGCGTGATGGAGAACGCTATTTCGAGGTCGGGTCTTGTACATCCAAGGATTATTGCCAATCCAAAGGGATTTACCGTCTCGACCCAGATCAATCAACTACCCTTCTTGATTCGTTCTCCCGGCCGGTTTTCTCTCCCGACGGCAAGTTAGTAGCCTTTCTGAACCCTGCCGCTGCCACCAAAGATAATTATTACCATATCGGCTACCTTCTGCTTGAAGAACCCGACCGAGGCATCCGCAGCCGCCGGATATTCTATTTCCCGGAGGAAGGCGGTTTTATGATATACCCGGAGGTGCGTGATTATGCCTTCTCACCGGAAAACAATAATCTTTTCATCATCTATGATGTGTACAGTGCCTATTTGGAGAAGTCTATACGTCTTCAAACTTACGTGCTGGATTTAAAAACCAATATCTTAATCGACTATGGCAACCTTAACGGTGCAAGTGGCTCATTAAATCCACGATTGGTATGGGCACCTCAAGGAAATATGGTCCTGCTTTTCCTCACCGATGTGACCCCCGATAATAAATATTCGCTTAGCATTTTCCAGACCAAGCTAAATACCGCCGAGAGATTGATCCCTTACGACCAAGAAATCATGACAAGTAATGATTATTTTTATATCACCAATCTTTACTGGCGATAGAAAATATGAAATCCTGGCCTTCTGTTCTTTTCACGCTGCTTTCATTGCTAATCCTCGGCTCCTGCCAGAGGATTAACACCACTGTCACCCTCCTGGTGGATGGACAGGTATATACACTCGCGACCCCCCTCCAGCGTCTCCCGGCAGACGTCCTTTCCGAAGCCGGGATCACCCTTGGGGCGAACGACCGCCTCTTTTACCTCGGCTCTCCCGTCCCGCCCGACCAGCCGCTTCCAGAAGCCGCCTCTTATACGCTCAGCGTCCGCCGCGCCGTGACGCTTACCCTCCTCACGCCGGAGGGACCACAAACCTTCCAGACTTCCGCCCTCACGGTTGGCCTGGCACTGACGGAGGCCGGATTCACGCTCTACACCGCCGATCTGTTCGACCCGCCTGCCGAAACTCCCATCACTGGTGCGCTGACCGTCACCTACCAGCCGTCGCGCCAATTGGTCGTCACTGCGGACGGGAGGCAAATCCAGGTGCGCTCCGCGGCGGCAACGGTGGGGCAGGCACTGGCTGAGGCTGGCGTTCCGCTCGTTGGGCTGGATTACGCCGTCCCACCTGAAACTGCGCCGCTTCCCGAAGATGGTCAAATCCGCGTTGTGCATGTCGTCGAGTCGGTTGCACTGACCCAGAAAACCATCCCGTTCAACACCCGCACCGAACTCTCCGCGGATCTGGAAATCGACCAGCAGGCGCTCCTGCAGGGCGGAGAGCCGGGCCTGGCAATTGCGCGCCTGCGCACCCGCAGCGAGGACGGCATGCAGGTCTCGCAGGAATCTGAA
>JADGQD010000055.1 GCA_017882065.1 Anaerolineales bacterium
CTGACCTTTGACCAGATCGTGTTCAAAGGTCATCCTTACGCCCGTCCCGATGATGGCTGGCCGGAGACGATCCAGGCAATCACCCGCGACGACCTGGCAGACTTCCACCGCATTCATTACGGGCCACGGGGGTTGGTGCTTGCCATCGTCGGTGCGGTCGAGCCGAAAGCCATCGCCGGGCAGATTGCAAAGGTACTTGGCGATTGGGCCAACCCGTCCCAGCCGGAACTGCCTGCGCTGCCGGAACTCAAACCCCTGAAGAATTCGGTCACCCGAAAGGTCAAAATCCCCGGCAAATCCCAGGCCGATCTCGTCATCGGGACCTCCGGCCCGCGCCGCAAAGACCCGGAGTTTATGCCTGCTTCGCTGGGGAACTCGGTGCTCGGTCAATTCGGCATGGCCGGGCGAATTGGTGAAGTGGTACGGGAAAAATCCGGGCTGGCATACTACGCCTCCTCCTCGCTGAGCGCCGGTATCGGACCTGGAGCTTGGGACGTCAGCGCGGGAGTCAATCCCGGCAATATCCAGAAGACGCGGGACCTGATCTGCAAGGAAATTGCGCGCTTCGTCGAGAAGGGTGTCACCGCCGAAGAACTGGCCGACAGCCAGTCCAATTTCGTCGGCCGGCTGCCGCTCTCGCTGGAATCCAACGCCGGGGTGGTCAACGCTCTGCTGAACATCGAACGCTTTGACCTGGGCCTGGACTATTACCGTCGCTACCCGGGGCTGGTGCGGGCTGTCACACCCGAAGATGTACTGGCAACGGCGTGTAAATACCTGCATCCCGATAAACTGGCGGTTGCGATTGCAGGATCGTGAGAAAGTTTATCACGACCTAAGTCGTTACCAGAATAACCATGGTATTGAAAACCGGAATTGATATCATCGAAATTCCCCGTATCCAGACGGCGCTTGACCATCACGGTGACCGCTTCCTGCAACGTGTCTTCACCCCGGCCGAGATTGCCGAATGTCACGGACGAACCGATGCGCTGGCCGTCCGCTTCGCGGCCAAGGAGGCGGCGGTTAAGGCACTCGGAACGGGCATCGGTCCGGTCAGTTGGCGTGAGGTCGAGACGTTGCATAAGCGCAGCGGCGAACCGTACCTCGTCCTGCACGGGCGGGCGGAACAGGTGGCAAAATACCTGGGTCTGACCACCTGGGCGGTCAGCCTGAGTCACAGCCGGGATAACGCCATCGCGGTGGTCGTGGCGGCTGGTGATTAATACGAAAGTCTCCACGACCCTCGCATGGAGACTCTTTGATTCAGGCAGGATTCCCCCAGACACAGAATGGGGGCTTAGTTTTTGTCTTCGGTGCCAATCCACAGGTGGCCCGGCAGGATGGCCCGGTTCGGGCGGACAGTGACCTTTCCGGCACACCCTTCGACCAGGTCGGGGAACTCGCCCAGCATGGAGGGGTGTACCAGGCACAAGTCCGGGACAAGGCCGTATTTCTGCCGGTAATAATCGGCGGCGCGGTTGACTTTCGCAGTCAGCGCAGTGCGGGTGTCATTGTCAAACCAAAGCATCCCTACGTTCATGGCAAACTCCTTGTGGGGCTTTGAGAATTCCCGTGAAAAGAGAACCATCTTTATAGATCATCTTTATATATTCAGAACTTTTGTTCTAAAATAATAATAGCACGCATGTTCTGCCAAGTCAAGCATTTTTTATTTTTTTTCAAATCCCCTGATTAACAAAAAGGGACGACAGGGTGTACCTGCCGTCCCAACTTGCTTGTTCTCTTACTTCTTGCTTTTTTCGTCTTCTTTCTTCCCCTTCCCCTCTTTCGTCTTGAACTCCAATCCACTATCGTCAGCGCTGGTATCCACAAGCACGGACACGCCGCTGGGGATCTTCCCGCCCAGCAATTCCACCGAAAGCGGACTCTCGACGTATTTCTGCAGGGCACGCCGCAATGGACGGGCGCCGAAAGCCGGGTCATAACCGGTTTTGGCCAGCCATTTACGGGCCGCAGCACTCATGTCAACTTTGACGCCAAACTCGCTGAGGCGGTCCTGGATTTCCTTCATTTGCAGGGAAACAATCTGCTCCATCTGCGCAATCGTCAGCGGTGAGAACATAATGATCTCGTCAACACGGTTAAGGAACTCGGGTCGGAAGGTACCCTTGAGCGCCTTCTCAATTTTGTCGTGAGTCTCGCGGTCTTCGTCGGTCACGGTCGGCTGGAGGAAGCCCAGGGTGCCGCCCTTGCGCACGTACTCTGTGCCCAGGTTCGAGGTCATGATGAGCACCGTGTTGCGGAAGTCCACCACATTGCCCTGACCGTCGGTCATGCGCCCGTCGTCCAGGATTTGCAGGAGCGCGTTCCAGACTTCGGGGTGAGCCTTCTCGATTTCGTCGAACAACAGCACCCGGTACGGGCGGCGGCGGACGGCTTCGGTCAACTGGCCGCCTTCCTCGTAGCCAACGTATCCGGGCGGCGCGCCGAACAGGCGGGATACCGTGTGCTGTTCGCGGTACTCGGACATATCAATCCGCACCAGGGCTTCTTCGTCGTCGAACATGAACCAGGCCAGGGCTTTTGCCATCTCGGTTTTGCCCACGCCCGAGGGACCAATAAAAATAAACGATCCGATGGGCCGGGATGGGTCTTTCAGGCCAGAGCGGGCGCGCCGGATGGCGTCCGAAATGGCGTGGATGGCCTCGTCCTGGCCGATGATGCGCTCGTGCAGGCGCTCTTCCATCTGCAGGAGTTTCGCCGACTCGGTCTCCATCATCTGGTTGACCGGGATGCCGGTCCACTGATGGACAACTTCAGCAATGTCGTTCACGTCCACCACTTCATCGAGGTGGTGTTCGGATTCCCACTTGTCGCGCTTTTCTTTGAATTCACCTTCCAGCCGCAAGCGGTTGACCTTGATCTCGGCTGCGCGCTGATAATCGCGGGCGTTGGAGGCGGCGCCTTCTTCGGCCTGCAAATGGTCAATTTCGGTCTTGGCGGCTTTCAATTCGTCCGGCAGGGAGTAAAGCGCCACGCGCAGTTTAGCAGCGGACTCGTCCATCAGGTCAATGGCCTTATCCGGCAAATGGCGGTCGGTGACGTAGCGGTCAGCCAGCCGCGCAGCAGCCACCAGCGCCTCGTCCGAAAAGCGGACTTTGTGATGCGCCTCGTAGCGGTCGCGCAGACCTTGCAGCATTTTAATGGTATTGTCCACACTCGGCTCTTCCACATAGATCGGGGCGAAGCGGCGCTCGAGGGCGGCATCTTTCTCGATGTACTTGTGGTACTCGTCCAGCGTGGTGGCGCCGATGCATTGCAACTCGCCGCGTGCCAGGGCCGGCTTGAGCATATTGGAGGCGTCCATCGCACCCTGCGCAGCCCCCGCGCCAACCACGGTATGCAACTCATCAATCATCAAGATGACTTCCCCAGCGGAGCGCTGGACCTCTTCGATGGCCGACTTTAAGCGTTCCTCGAACTCGCCCCGGAAGCGCGAACCGGCGATCATCGCACCCAAATCGAGCGAGACCACCCGCTTGCCGGAAAGGATTTCGGGCACATCGTTAGTGGCGATTTTCTGCGCCAGCCCTTCGACGATGGCCGTTTTGCCGACGCCCGCTTCGCCGATCAGGACCGGGTTATTCTTGGTGCGACGGGAAAGGATTTGGATGACACGCATGATCTCATTGTCGCGCCCGATGACCGGGTCCAGCTTGCCTTCACGCGCCAGTTGGGTCAGGTCGCGCGAATATTTCTCCAGCGTGCGGTAACGCGTCTCGGCCTGTGGGTCGGTGACGCGCTGCCCGCCGCGCAGTTGCATAATCGCATCCTGCACCCGTTCACGGGTCAGACCGGCACTTTCGAGAATACGGGCGGCGGAGGTATTCCGTTCGCTCATGATGGCAAGGAAAATGTGTTCTGTTGAGATATATTCATCCTTCAAGCGGTTGGCTTCCTCATTTGCAAGGTCAATAATACGCTTGACGCGCGGGGTGATGAAAATCTGTCCCGCCCCGCCGCCAAAGATATTGGCTTTGGGCGTCATACGCAGCGTCTGGTCAAGCCGTTCGGTCAGCGCCTGGGCGTTGATACTCAATTTTTCAAGAATCTGGGGAATCACCCCGCCAGGTTGCTCAATGAGCGCCAGCAAGATGTGTTCGGTGTCAATCTGGTTGTGACCGTAACGCTGGATGATCTCGGCCGCGCGTTGGGCGGCTTCTTGTGCTCGTTCGGTAAATCGGTCAAATCGCATCATAGGTTTCTGTCCTTTTACTGCTTCTTGCATAAATATGTGAGCCTTGAACGATCAAAATACGGGTAATTACAGCTATTTGGGTTCCAATCTTTGTGCAGTACCCTGTATTCAATCCGTGCAATGAAAGGATTATAACAAAAAGAAAATCAGCAAATCAACTACAGGTCATAAGAATTCTATATGAGTCTGCGTAAATCATCTGCAACGTTTACCTTACATATTACAAACCGGTTAAGCATCGATAACGTCCATCGCCTATAATATTGTATATGAGATATGGTAATAGGAGGCGAATTGAAGCAATTTGATTTTTAATAATTATTGTCCTGATACTGGTTCTTTCGGCCTGCACGGCCATGCAGAAACAAATTTACGAGTCTTATCGAGAGTGGAAAATTAATTTTCAAATACAACCCCTCTCCTGAACAGAGAGGGGTTGTATAATACCTGCATAGCTGCCATTGCCACTCCCCTCCTTGTCAGAATTCCTCAGTTGCGTCCGCTCAACATCGTGCGCGACCTGCCGGGTGTTGCCGACCTCGTCGAGAAATGCTTCGCCGATACAATGGACGCCGACGGCCGCACTTACATCCAGCAGATGCGCCGCGCCGGGCAGGATAACGTCTTCCTGCGCTGGGCGAGTAGTGCCGTTGAGACGGCCTCCATGCCGCTTTCCGGCTACATCTGGGAAGAGAAAGGGGATATTATCGGCAACGTCAGCCTGATCCCCTATCGCCATGCCCGGAAAAAATACTATCTCATCGCCAACGTCGCCGTCCGTCCGGAATATCGAAACAGGGGCATCGGGCGCGCTCTGACGGTCGCTGCCATGCAGCATGCCAAACAACGCCGCGCCGACGAGACCTGGCTGCATGTGCGTGATGACAACCCGGGAGCGATTGAACTCTACCGTTCCCTGGGGTTTGTCGATGTCACCCGCCGGACAACCTGGCAAGCCCAACCAGACCGGAACGCCAGCGCCGGGAGCCTCGGCATCGTTGTTACAAGACGCGCCGCCCGCGACTGGCCCGCTCAGGAAACCTGGCTGCGCCGCCTCTATCCGGACCTGCTGACCTGGTACCAGCCCATGCCCTGGAACTCCCTGCGCCCCGGGCTTGGACCGGCGCTCTACCGCTTCATGTCAGATTATGATGTCCGCCACTGGGTGGCCCGCACAGACAGCATCTCATCTGCGGTAGTGAGTTGGCAAGCGATGGCGGGGCGCACCAACCGGCTTTGGATTGCCGTCCCCCCGGAGGGCAACGAGGACATTCTGACCGCACTCCTGCTGCATGCCCGTCACGAATTATTCTGGCGGGAGAAGATCAGTCTGGATTTTCCTGCCGGGCAATACAACACATCCATCGAAGCGGCAGGCTTTCATCCACACCGCACGCTGCTGTGGATGAAAAGCAATGAAACCTCGCCGGATGAAAACCGTAAGTCTATCTGAAGCGATAAGAAAAAAACACCCCGTCCGAGAACCGGGACTACCCCGCAAGGAGGTCGAAATGAAATTTATCATACGTCTGGCGATTAACATGGTGGCGTTATACGTTGCCATCGTCCTTTTGCCAAAATACATTCTCTATCAAGGTAATTGGATAGACATTATCTGGCTGGCTCTGATCTTCGGCCTGGTCAATGCCATCCTGCGTCCGCCCTTCAAGGCGCTATCCTGCCTTCTCATCGTCCTGACCCTGGGCCTGTTCACCTTGGTCATCAACACCCTGCTCTTCGCTCTGACCGGCTGGGTTGGTTCCCAATTTGGTGTTGGCTTCGAGTTGGCCGCTCCGTGGTTCTGGAGCGCTTTCCTCGGATCGCTGGTCACCACTGCGGTCAGCCTGGTGCTCAGTCTGATTTTGCGGAATGAGTTGAAGGGCCGTCGACTCAAGAAGCACGATTAAAGCAAACGGGCGGATCGCTCCGCCTCGACAGATCAAAGCGCAGGGGCATGTCTCGGCATGCCCCTGCTTTGTTTTCAAAAAATGAACAAGAATACCAGATCGTTCACATTCGTCCCGGTTGGCCCCGGTTTAAGCAAATCGTCCAGGGCAGCGAAAAAAGAGTAAGAGTCGTTCCGCTTGAGGAAAAGCCCCGGATGCAAGCCCAACCCAGCGGCGCGGCGGAAGGTTTCACCAGTGACGACTGCCCCGGCCGCATCGGTGGGACCATCTTCGCCGTCGGTAGCCAGCGTGGCCATCATCACGCCGGGGAAATCTGCCAGCTCACTGACAGCCGCCAGGGCCAGTTCGGTGTTGCGCCCGCCTTTGCCATTTCCCGTTAATGTAACCGTCGTCTCGCCGCCTGCCACGATACAGGCCGGACCCGGGAGCGGGTCGCCTGTCAGCCTGGCATGGCGCAGGAAGGTGGCGAGTTCAAAGGCGGTAGCGCGGGCTTCGCCTTGCAGGTCGGTACGCAGAAGATACGGGTGGAATCCCTCACCCTCAGCTTGACCCAGCGACGCCTGCGCTGCCAGCAGGTTGCTCCCCACAAGCACATTTTGGACATTCTCAAAGATGTGATCGCCTGGCTTGAGCGTTTCGGGAGAAGTCCTGAGGGAATGGAGGATGGAAATTGGAATGCGGTTTTCCAACTCGTATTTTGCCAGAATGGACAGCGCTTCCGCACGCGTCGCCGGGTCGGGGGCGGTCGGACCGGAGGCAATCGCTTCGAGCGCACTGCCGACCACGTCAGAGAGGATCAGGCTGACGATGGTTGTCCCATTGGTCATCTTTGCAATTCCCCCGCCCTTGATCTTGTCCAGGCGACGTCGCAGGGTGTTAATTTCGTCTATGCGCGCTCCGCAGGCCAGCAGTGCGGATGTGAGCACTTGGGTGTCTGCCAAGGAAACACCGTCCACCGGTGCAGTCACCAGCGCTGACCCGCCGCCGGAAAGTACGCAGATGAGCAGGTCGTCCGGACCGAGAGATGAGACCAGTTCAATCGTTTTTTGCCCCGCCTTCAGGCTGCGCTCGTCCGGGACAGGATGACCACCGATAAGGATGGTTAATGGAGAATGGGAAGCGGGCCCCGTGCCCCGTCCGGGAACCGGGACTACCCCGCTGGAACCGGGACTACCAAGTGTGGCACGCTTGGGGATAACCAGCCCGGCAGAAAGCCGGTCACCGAGAATCGCCACCAGCGCCTCCGCCATGGCAACCGAGGCTTTGCCGATCCCCAGCAGGACTACGCGGCGAAATAATTGAAGGTCGTATGCTCGGCCTGAAATGGTGAGCATGTCCCCGTCCCGTTGGACAAAGCGTCCCACCGCCGCGCCCGGTTCCACGGCAGTTATTGCAGCGGCGAAAATCCGGGTAAGGCGCTCGCCTTCCGGCGCTGTGCGCAGGCTGGAGGTCCAGAAAGACTCGGCAGAAAGCATGGTCGTATGATAGCATTAAAGTATGTCAAAACCCAGAGTCTTCCTCACCCGTCTCATCCTGGAAAGCGGCCTGAAACCGGTGCAGGATTTTTGCGAGGCCGAAATCTGGTCCGGCGAACTACCACCCAACCGCGATGAACTCATGCACTATGTCCATGGCCGGAATGGATTGCTGTGCCTGCTGACCGACCGGATTGACGCCGACGTGATGGATGCCGCCGGGCCGGGGCTGAAAGTCATCAGCAACTGCGCCGTCGGCGTGGATAACGTGGATCTGCCCGCCGCCACCGCCCGCGGCATCCCGGTGGGAAACACGCCCGGTGTCCTGACCGACGCCACCGCCGACTTCACCTTCGCTCTGCTGATGGCTGCCGCCCGCCGGGTTGTGGAAGGCGAACGCCAGGTGCGCTCTGGCGGCTGGAAAACCTGGAGCCTGGACACCCTGCTCGGCGCGGACTTCGCCGGTGCCACGCTGGGTCTCGTCGGTTTCGGGCGGATCGGGCGGGCCGTGGCCCGGCGCGCAACCGGGTTCGGGATGCGAATCATTTTTTCAGACCCCAATCCTGCCACACCGCCCCGTCCGGGAACCGGGACTACCCCGGAGCCGGGCGCGGAAGCTACTCAAGTGGATTTCGATACGCTGCTGCGCGAATCGGATTTCGTCAGCCTGCACACCCCGCTAACCGATAAAACGCGCGGCCTGATGAATACCGCCGCCTTTGCGAAAATGAAACCAACCTCGGTGCTGGTCAATACCTCGCGCGGCCCGGTTGTGGATCAGCCGGCACTGTACGAGGCGCTGAAATCCCACCGCATCTTCGCCGCCGCCCTGGATGTGACTGTCCCTGAGCCATTGCCCATTGACAGTCCCCTGCTCACGCTGGAAAACTGCATCATCGTCCCGCACATTGCCAGCGCCAGTTGGCAGGCGCGCCAGAAGATGTCCCGGATGGCGGCGGAGAATCTCATCGCCGGGTTGAAGGGGGAGCGCTTGCCGAACTGCGTTAATCCAGAAGTGTATGGAAGAGAGTTGAGATAAGAGAACAGAGAGAAGTGTTTGGTGAAGCATGCCATCAAAAACCCCTCTTTCAATCAGAAGAGGGGCTGGTGATTAGATTGTAACCGGCTTCCCTGTCCGAGCCGATTCGAACAGCGCCAGGATGGCGGCGGTGTTGGCGCGACTGTCTGCCAGGCTGACACGTGGCGGCTTGCCGAGCAGGATCGCATCCGCCATGTCTTCCACTTCGCCAATGTACGACCCCGTCCCTTTCACAGCAATTGTCTCGACCTTGCCGCCTCTGCTCAGATAGAGCGTCTCTTTCGCGCCGGGGTTGAACGGATTGGGGATAATCAACGTGGCCTCGTCGCCGACGATTTCCATGAAGACGTGATACGGGATTTTGACACTGCAATCGAACTGGGCATATACATCGTCCGGGAAATGCAGTTGGGCGGCGAACACTTCGTCCACGCCGGTCGGACCGGTAACCTGCCAGCCAAAAACTTCCAGCGGCTCCGCCCCGAGCAGGGCGCGCGTGTAGCTCAACGGATAGCAGCCCACGTCCCACAGACCGCCGCCACCCATCTCAGGCTTCCAGCGGTAATTGTCGGGGTCCGTCCCCGGGCAGGTATACGAACCGCGTACCAATTTGACTTTCCCCAGTTTGCCGTTCGCCAAAATTTCCTGGGCTTTCAACGTCTGCGGATGGGTGCGATACATGAAAGCTTCGGCGACCACTTTGCCATATTTCTCCGCCGCGTCGGACATGGCGTCCACTTCGGCCAGGCTCAAGGCCAGAGGCTTTTCGCACAGCACATGTTTGCCCGCCTGGACGGCTTTGATCGTCCACTCGGCGTGCATGTTGTTCGGTAGGGGGTTGTAAATGACATCTATATCGGAATCAGCCAACAAGTCCGAATACGAACCGTAAGCGCGTTTGACCTTGTTCTTGCGGGCATATTCGCCAGCCTTGTCCTGTGACCGGCTGGCAACCGCCAGCAGCCGGTTCCGTTTGGAGGTGCGGAGCGGATCGAGCAGGGCTTTGTTGATGTCGGCGGTGCTGAGCAGTCCCCAGCGGAGGGGTGGAGTGGGCATGGTTCATATCCTTTCGTGGTAGTCCCGGTTCCATCACGGGGCACGGGGCAGTAACCGAGTGTAGAGCAATCCGAGCCGGGAGTCAAGTATAATGCGGCGATGGCCGAATCTGTGAGACGTTCATCGTTTTCCCGCCGCGCCCTGGCGCTCTTCGGCTGGACGCGGTCCAGCAGCGTTTTGTTGGGTGGATTCTTCCTGCTCTGCGGGTTGATCGTCTATATCTGGTGGCCGCTGACCCAGGAAGCACTGGCTTTTATCAACTGGCGCGGACCGTGGTGGCTTTACATGGACTGGCTGTTATTGGGCATTTTTGCCTTCATGAGCCTGACCATCATGGCACGCGCCAACCTGGGCCGGGATACGCTGATCGTCTTCGTCGGCATGTGCGGCGGACTGGTGATCGAATCATGGGGCACGCAGACCAACTTGTGGCACTATTTCACCGCCGAGCGACCACCGTTGTGGATCATCCCGGCCTGGCCGATTGCGAGTCTTTCGATTGACCGGATTGCGAGGACATTAAATTTATTAACCACTAAGTACATCACATCGATCTCAAAGGGTAAAGAGCATGAAGGAAAAATCTTTGAGACCTTTGTGTTTAAATTGTTTTATTGGGCCATTTTCATCGGTTTCTACGGATTGATGCTGTACTTCGTCGCTCCAACATTTGGAAAGTCCTACACTATCATGGCGCTGCTGCTGGTTGCGCTGCTCACGCTGACGCCAACCGACCACCGCTACGCCGTATTGACCTTCCTGGCCGGGGCGGGGTTGGGGTACTTCCTGGAGGTGTGGGGCACCACGCGCCAGTGCTGGACGTATTACACGTTCCAGACACCACCGTTTTTCGCGGTGCTGGC
>JADGQD010000004.1 GCA_017882065.1 Anaerolineales bacterium
ATCACTGAACTCTCCGGCATGGAAGGCGAAGTAGTCACCTTGACCGATATTTTCAAATTCGACCAGACCGGTGTAACGCCGGAGGGGAAAATAATCGGACAATTACGGC
This sequence comes from Anaerolineales bacterium, assembly GCA_017882065.1. Taxonomy (GTDB): domain Bacteria; phylum Chloroflexota; class Anaerolineae; order Anaerolineales; family Villigracilaceae; genus UBA877. Next base: position 110 of record JADGQD010000004.1, read on the forward strand.
CCACCGGGATGCGCCCGCAGTTCACTCCGCGTCTGGAAGCCTCCGGTTTCAAACTTGGCGGAGAAATCTTCGGCGCAGGATTATGAACCTTTCCATCATCACCACGGCGATCCTCAGCGAACCGGGGTCAAGGGCGGGGGCTTCCCCTGCGGGGACGATGTCGGCGCCTCGCGGCGCCGAAACTGCCGCCCCACGGGGGTGCTTCGCAAATAGCGGCTTGTCCCACGGGGATACCCTGCCCCCTTCGGGGACCTTCGGCGGGTACGATGTGCTTCGCGAAGGCCGCCTCGGCTAGAAGGAGATTTTGGGGTGTTGGCGGGCTGCTTTGCAGCCCGCCAACACCCCAAACCCCGAGTTTGTGAAAACCGTGGAACCGGGGAAGGGACGAAACAGGGGCAAGATATCTCGTGATATAATTTCCACGATTAATCACAGAACGGAGGCCAAATGGAAATTACAACCCAGCAGTTCAAACGTTGTGATTTGCTCAGTGTTAAGGGCAAAGTGGATAGTTTCACTGCACCTGACCTGATCAAAGCGATTGAAGCGCTCAACAAAAAGAACCGCTTTAAGATCATCCTTGATCTGAGCAAACTGGAATATATGTCCAGCGCCGGGTTCCGCGCTCTACTACTCGGCCAGCGCACCTGTAAGCGCTATAACCGTGGTGAGATTATCCTGGCCTCGGTGCCTAAAAAGATAATGGATGCTCTTGAATTAACTGGATTTTCACCCCTCTTCAAGATATTTGATGAAATTACTCCGGCGGTCGGAAATTTCTAAACTGCATCTTTAGCCGATATTTCATTCAGGCCGCCTCCATCCTGCCAACTGTGAGGCGGCCTCGCCATTCTTATGCGCACGGCAATCTTCCCCGCAAAATTTGACCAACTGGATGCCATCCGTGAGTTCGCCGCCCAGGCGGCCCGGGATGCGGGCATGGATGATTCTGCAATCTATGCCGTCGAATTGAGCATGGATGAGGCTTGTACCAATGTCATTGAACATGCTTACGAAGGAATGGATGGGGGCGAAATTGAATGTACCTGTGACTCAGACGATAAAAACCTGACCATCCTCATCCACGACCATGGCAAATCATTTGACCCTTCCACCATCGCTTTACCGAACCTGGATGCAGACCTAGATTCCCGTCCGGTTGGCGGCCTGGGTGTTTTCTTGATGAATAAGCTCATGGATGAGGTGCGATTCGAACCCCTGGGAGAGTCGGGCAACGTGCTGACGATGATCAAGCACCGCAAAATCGAAACAGAAAAGGGAAAGGCCGCGCATCCACCATCTGCCTGGAAACAGATTGTCATGCTGGGCGAGGAACTCATGCGGGCGGCCTCTCTCACTGCCCAGCACGACCTCATTGTAGGTACAACGGCGCGTATCCTGGGCGGCCAGGCAGATTTGTGGCTGGACGAAAGGCTGTTCCGATTACCTGGTTTAAACCAGGCTGCTTTATATCCTTCGCAACCGCCAGCCGGGCCGATGGTGAAGGCCTTTTTCACTGGCCTTACAGCCTCTTCAGAGGGACAAAAAACCCTCCTGGCCGTGCCTCTCAAGAACGGCGGCTTGGTGATGGGCGCGCTCCAGGTGAAAAGGTCCGACTCGCCTTTCCGAAAAAAAGAAATTGAACTTCTGGATGGTTTGGCGGGCCACATTTCATTGGCGTTGGTTGCCTCCCATCGCTTTGTTGTTGAACAATGGCGTATCGAGCAGTTGACTCTTGTCCGCCGGGTAAGCGCGCAGATTGCGAATGTGTTTGACCTGGATGAGTTGACGCGGCGGGTCACGAAACTTATCCAGCGTACTTTCCACTATTACTATGTTGCTATCTTTACCCGCGAGCCGGGAATGGATGTCCTGAACTTCCGTTCGAGCGCCGGACCGGACCGGGGTCGAGGCAAGCGCATGAATGCCAGACTGGGGGAAGGGTTGGTTGGGAGCGTCGCCCAGACTGGGGAGGAAGCTGTCACCTATGATGTCCGCTCTGACTCGCGTTATAAATTTATTGATTCGCTATCCGAAACGCAGTCTGAGGCCGCCCTGCCTCTAAAAATTGAAAATCATATTCTGGGCGTTCTGGACGTGCAGTCTGACCAGCTGGACGCGTTCCACCCGAATGACTTGCTCGTTTTGCGAGCGCTGGCCGATACGATTGCGATTGCGATCAATGGGGCGCGCCTGTACAGTGAATTGCAGATGCGTGCTGACCATCTGGCAATGGTGGCGGAGGTCAGTGAAGATATTACCTCCACCCTTGATCTGGATGAATTGCTCAATAAGGTGGCAGTTCTCATCCAGAAGCGTCTGAACTTTCCATACGTGCACCTGTTTACAGTACATCCTAATCGACGGCAGATCATTTACGAGGCCGGCAGCGGTGAGCGCAGTGCGTCGCTCAAAGGTACTGTGCTTGATCTGGATAATGATGAGGGAATTATTTCTTGGGTGGCACGCAACGGGCAGACCATGCTGGTCAACGATGTGACGCAAGAACCGCGCTACCATCCTTCGCCGTTCCCGCCCGAGGATACGCGCGCTGAAATGACCATCCCTTTGGTTTTTAATGACCAGGTGATTGGAGTGCTCGACCTGCAAAGCGACCGTATCAACGCTTTTAGCGAAGACGACCGTTTCCTGTGCGGGGCGTTGGCGGATAACGTGGCTGCTGCAATTCACAATGCCGATCTGTACCGTACCGAACGCTGGAGGCGCCAGGTGGCAGATAGCTTGCGCGAAGTAGCCGGTCTCATTTCAGCCGATGTGGGCCTGGAGGATGTGTTGGATAGCGTTCTGAGAGAACTGGAGCGCAACCTGCCTTGTGATGTGGCTGCCATCTGGCTGTTGGAAGGAGACAACCTCTATCTGGCTCAGGCCCACGGAGCGGACATAATGGAGATAGACAGTGCGGCCCATCGCTGGCCGGAGGCTTATAATTTTCTCACTGCCGCCCTCACTGCTGAACAACCGATTGTCCGCAAACCGGATGACCCCATTGGACCAACCGGGACAGCGCTCGGCTTCTCTGCCGACTATTCCTCGATTGCGGCTGGCCTGCGCACCAGTGACCGTCCGCTGGGCGTGTTGACGCTCTCGCATCACACGGCCGGGCGTTACGGCCACGAAGCCCAGGCGATGACCGTCACCTTTGCCAACTACGCCGCAGTCGCTATTGAGAACGCCCGTTTGTACGATTCGGCCCAGGAGCAGGCCTATGCATCAGCTGCCTTGTTGCAGGTGGCGCAGGCGGTTGCCAATTCAAACAACCTGGACGAGACCATCGCCAGCATTGTCCGCATCACGCCCATCCTGGTCGGTGTGAAAGCCTGTGCGATATATCTGTTGGAAGCGGAACGCTTTCACCCAACCCAGTCCTATGGTTTCTCGGAGGCGGCCCAGGCCTTGCTGTGGAACCGGGATTTCACCCCCGGCGATTTTCATTTACTGGATGCCGTATGTGAGAGCGCCCAGATGGTGGTCGGTCTGCTGCCCTCCGAGATTTCGGACGACTGGCTGGACCCGGAACTCGCCCGCACGGAACAGGAAACGTTGTATGCCTTGCAGGCCGGCGACCACCTGCTGATTGGTTTCCCGCTGATGATCAAGAATGATCAATTCGGTGTGATGCTGGTGGAGGAAGATTCCGATGCCCGCCGTTTCCGCCAAAAGCGGGTGGAAATTGTCAGCAGCATTGCCCAGCAGTTGACGCTCAGCATTCAGAATGAACACCTCCAACGGGAGATGGTGACCCATGAACGCCTCGAGCACGAAGTTCATCTCGCCCGGCAGATCCAGAAAACCTTACTACCGGATCACCTGCCTGAGAATGCTGGCTGGAACCTGGCGGCTACCTGGATTACGGCCCGGCAGGTAGGTGGCGATTTCTACGATGTATTTGAACTGCCCGGCGGACGGCTGGGCTTGTTCATCGCTGACGTTTCCGACAAAGGCATCCCGGCTGCTCTATTTATGGCTCTCACGCGGACCCTGGTGCGGGCGGTCGTCTACGATACGCCTTCCCCTGCGGACGCCATGCGGCGCGTCAATGCCTTGATCATCCCCGACAACCGGGAGGGCATGTTTGTTACGGCGGTGTATGGAGTGTTGAGATTGGAAAGCGGGGAATTTACCTATGCCAATGCCGGGCACAACCCGCCCATCTGGTTAAACGGAATGAAGCGGACGATGGAGTCGCTTTGGCGAACGGGAGCGGCGCTGGGTATTATCGAGGATGTGCCGATGGAAGACCGCACGATAACGCTCGAGCTTGAAGATTTTCTCCTGCTCTACACTGACGGTGTGACAGAGGCCTTCTCACCCGACGACGAGACCTATGGCGAGGAACGCCTCCAGCAGGTGCTCGAGGCGGCGGAGGCGGCAACGGCGCGCGGGGTATTGGATGTGCTCGAGGCTTCGGTGAGACAGTTCATGGGTCCGTTCCCGCCTGCGGATGATTTGACCATGCTGGGGGTCAAGCGGACGACTTAGACTGGTCCCCCCTTCTCGTGGCGGGCAGACTTCCACGATCATCGGCCCTGCGTTGGTATCGGACAGTGTCTTGTGGAAGCCATCCCAAAAGGGTTATTCATTCGACTTCAAACACCGGCACAATTTTGCTCGTTCACCAGGCTGAATATGAATGGGTAGTGCGCGAATGGCCGTCGCGGTCCTCCTGTCCCGGACGCAGTTGCCGGTGGAGAGCACTGAGATTTACCTTCGTTTTTTGCTTTGTGAACTCTCCCGGAAGGACACCGGGACGGTGAATGTTCTTGTCATCCCCGCAGTGGGCCGTTATGATGCTTTTTAGCCCACGTTTTTAGCCGCTCCCCAGCGAACTCAGTGGAATCGCCATTTTAACCCTCATGGTATAATAAATGTGCTGAAAATTTCAATAGGAGCATCGCACTTTGGCTTTCAATCCCCTCAACTGGCTTCTGGGTCTTTTTTCTCTGGATATTGGCATAGACCTAGGTACGGCAAACACGCTTGTCCATGTCCGGGGCAAAGGGATTGTTATTAATGAACCTTCCTGGGTAGCGATTGATAAGCGTTCCCGCCAACCGCTGGCGATAGGTTTGCAGGCCAAAGAAATGGTTGGGCGCACATCGGGGAATATTGTTGTGTTGCGTCCGCTGCGGGACGGTGTGATTTCTGAATTCGAAATTACCGAGGCTATGCTGGAATATTTCATTGGCAAGGTTCATGAGCAGAGTGTGGTACCGCTGCCGCGCCCGCGCGTGGTCATCGGAATCCCGTCTGGCGTGACCGAGGTCGAGAAGCGCGCCGTTTACGATGCATCCATGTCTGCCGGAGCGCGCGAGACCTATCTGATCGAGGAGCCGACAGCTGCTGCGCTGGGGGCGGGTCTGCCCATCGGTGAGACGCGTGGCTCCATGATCGTGGATATTGGCGGCGGGACGACCGAGGTGGCGGTCCTGTCAATGGCTGGGGTGGTTGTTTCCAGGTCCTTGCGCGTGGCAGGGGATGAATTGGACCAGAGCATTGTCCAGTACGTCCGTAACAAATACAACGTCTTGGTTGGCGAACGGATCGCCGAACTAATCAAATGGAATATCGGCTCGGCCTTCCCCTTGCCAGTCGAGAAGACCGTTGAAATGCGCGGCCGTAACCTGGTGACCGGCCTGCCGGAATCGATTGAAATCTCGTCCGTTGAAGTGCGCGAAGCGCTTTCTCAGTCTGTGCAAGTTATTGTCGAGACCATAAAGGATGCCCTTGATGAGGTCCCGCCCGAAATCGTGGCTGACCTGATGGATACTGGCATTTGCCTGGCTGGCGGCGGAGCCCTCCTGCATGGGCTGGCTGAACGTCTTTCTGATGAACTCAACTTGCGCGTGTGGGTCGCCGAAGACCCCCTAACCTGCGTGGTGCGCGGCACTGGCATTGTGTTGGATGATTTCTCTGCCGGCAGCCGTTACCTGGTCGGGTTGGAGCGCGGCAGCACGCGTCATTCATAATCGCGTGGCCGCGTCGCTCCGGCGCGGTTTTCCCTATTGCCTATGAAAACCAGTTTCCCTCGTTCCCTGCAGACGGTGATCATTGCATTGGTGGCGGTTGGCCTGGTGGCACTCGCCCTGGGCGGATATTTCAACCCGGTCGCCTCCTGGTTCACGCGTCTCACTATTGACGCGCAAACCTGGATCTCCACCCGCTATCTGGCAGTGACGGACTTCCTGACCGTGCCGCGTGATTTGGCATCCCTGCGCCAGCGCAATGCTGAACTGGAAGTAGAAGTAGCCCAACTCCAGACTCAAGTAATTGACCTACAGCAAAAGGTGACAGAGACGAACATTCTCTCTGCCCTGGTGGATTTTGCACGCGCCAATCCCGAATACTCGTACAAGGCTGCTGCCGTCATTGGCCTGGACCCGAGTCCGTTTCTCCGTTATGTTATCATAAACATCGGCTCGAACCAAGGCATATTGCCCGGTATGCCGGTGGTCACCGACAAGGGTCTGGTGGGACGGGTGGATGCTGTCATTGCCGAAGCCGCCCGCGTTCAGTTGATTACCGACGCTGCCTCGGCTGTCAATGTACGGTTGCAGTCCTCTGATACCGAGGCCATGCTGGTCGGTTCTGTGACCGGAGACCTGTCGCTGGACTTGATCTCGCAGGATGCCGCCGTGACGGTCGGCGATGTGGTCTTGACCTCCGGGCTGGGCGGCAGTTATCCCCCCAATCTGCTGGTGGGGCAGGTGGTCAGCGTCCGCAAACTGGACTACGAATTGTTCCAGCAGGCAGTCATCCAACCTAATGTGGATTTCAACCAGTTGGGCTTCTTGCTGGTCATTACCAACTTCGCGCCGGTGGATATCGCCCCTCTGATCGCAACTCCCGGACCGTAATATGCGGCGAAGCATCCTGGTTGCAATCCCCGTACTCGGTCTGGCAGTCATGCTTCAGACCTCGATTGTCGGGCGCATCAATCTTCTCAACGGCGCGGCTGACCTGGTGCTGTTGATCCTGGCAGCCTGGGGCTTGCAAGAACGCGTTCGCAACGCCTGGATCTGGGGCACGGTGGCCGGGCTTCTGGTCGGGTTTGTTTCGGGCGTCCCCTGGTACGTGTATCTGGTCGGTTATCTGGTCGTTGTTGGTATGGCTCGTTTACTGGCGCACCGTGTTTGGCAGGCGCCCCTTCTGGCGATGTTTACTGTTACTTTGATAGGTACACTGGTATTGCTTATGCTCACTTATTTCGACCGTTCTCTCTTTGAAATGTCACTGGCGTTTAATTTAGCCTTTGCGCAAATCATTTTGCCGAGCATCCTGCTGAACCTGCTCCTGGCAATCCCTGTGCATGCCCTCATTCGCGACCTGGCAAACCGTCTCTATCCTGCGGAGGTGGTTTCATGACAGTTAGGACGGGTCTGTCGCGTTTCCAGAACTGGCGTAATCTGGTCGTTTATGGTCTCCTGGCGAGCGTCGCGGTAATTTTTGTGGCGCGCCTGTTTAATTTGCAGATATTAATGGGAAAGATTTACGCCCTTCAGGCGGAAAGTATCCGTACCGAGACCATCAGCGTTGCCGCGCCGCGCGGGATTATTTATGACCGTAATGGCATCCTCTTGGCACGTAATACGGCTTCTTATAGCATTGTAATCACCCCGGCCTTTTTGCCAGACGATGATGGTGACATTCAACGCATTTACCGCGAGCTTTCTGCACTGACTGGCGTGCCGGTTAACCATGGGACGGTGGATGACGCGAAACTGTTGCAAGCCTGTACACCAGGTCCCGGCATTACCCAACTTGTGGATCTGGGCATCTCCAACGCACCCTATGACCCGGTCAAAATCCAGTGTTATGTGGATGAGCAGGTTGCATTGGTTATCCGAGAGCATGAGGTGGAATGGCCGGGTGTCAGCGTGGAGATTGAGCCGATGCGCGATTACCCGACCGGCTCATTGACGGCCACCCTTGTCGGTTTTTTGGGACCAATCCCGGCGTCGTTGGAACATGAATACCGCGCCCAGGGTTTTTTGCCCAACCGGGATAAAGTCGGGTACGCTGGCGTGGAATATTCGATGAACGACACCTTGATTGGTACACCCGGAGAGCGAACTGTGGAGGTGGATGTGGCCGGACAGGTGCTGAGCAACCTGGTAGCGCCGGTCGCGCCGGTACCCGGCTACAATATTGTCCTGACGATTGACACTCGTCTCCAACAGGCCGCTTCAACCATCCTGAAGCGTGACATTGATTACTGGAACAACGTTTTTTACGGGAAATATCAGATTTCCAGCGGAGTGGTCATTGCCATGAATCCCAAGACGGGGGAAATCCTGGCGATGGCGCAATACCCGACCTTCGAGAATAACCGTATGGCGCGGATCATCCCGGAATATTATTACCGCCAATTGGAACAAGATCCCGCTCATCCCCTGCTCAATTTTGCCATTTCCACAGAATACCCGCCGGGCTCGGTTTTCAAAATTGCCACAGCTACCGGTGCTTTAAACGAAGGTGTTGTCACACCAACTACGGTCATTGACGCTCCCGCGATGATTGGCTTGAAGACGACATTTTCGCCCACCGATCCTGGCAGAATCCAATATTATTATGACTGGACCTACACTTTCTACCATTCGACGACCGGACTCGGTAAAATTTCTTTCCTAATGTGCATTGCACGTTCGAGTGATGTATGCTTTTATAAAGTCGGCGGCGGTTATCCTGGTGAAGTTGACCAGGGTTTGGGCATTTACCGGCTCCAACAGTATGCCCAGGCCTTGGGCTATAACCAGCCGAGCGGCATCGAGTTGCCGGGCGAATTGTCCGGCCTTATCCCCGACCCGACCTGGAAACGGATTTACCAGGGCGAGAACTGGTCCACGGGTGATACTTACCTTGCCAGCGTGGGACAGGGGTACGTACTGGGGACCCCGCTGCAGGTGCTCATGTCGGCTGCGACAATCGCCAACGATGGACGCCAGATGCAGCCGACCGTTATCCATGAAATTGTAGATGGCGAGGGAAATGTGATCCAGCCCTTTACGCCACGTTTGCGCTGGGATATCACGACCGACCCGGTCATCAAAGATTTCAATTGTGTGAATGGTGAATGCACCCCGACTGGCACAATGAAGACGGTAAGTCCCGATGCAGTGAAAGAGGTCCAGACGGGGATGCGCATGGCGGCCAGCGACCCGAATGGGACGCTCAACTACGATTTCTCTTTCCTGAATTACCCGATTGCCGTTGCCGGGAAGACTGGCACTGCTGAATATTGTGACGATGTGGCGAATGCAAAAGGCGTGTGTAACCCCGGGAATTGGCCTGCCCATGGCTGGACGGTGGCGTACGCACCGTACGACAATCCTGAAATTGCCATCATCGTCTTCTTATACAATGCCGGTGAGGGCGGGCGTGTGGCTGCTCCCACAGTGAAGGCTGTCATGAATGCGTATTTTGAACTGAAGGCGGTTGATGCTGCGCAGGGGTTGACCGGGAATCCATAAACGCGCTTTGCCGTATAAACAGCGTCCCGCCCCGTGCTGGATCCGGAACTTCCGCAAGTTCTGCCTGCGGGAGGTTTGATTTATTTTTTGATGGATTCTGTTTGCTACTGCACCCGCAGAAGTACTTTTCCCTCGTCCCACAACTCCTCCAACTTGTAATACTGGCGAAGATCGGCATCAAAGAGATGGACGATGATATCCCCGTAATCAACGATCATCCAGCCGGAATCCGGTGTACCTACGATGCGGCCTTTCTTGTTATGTTCTAGGCGTGTTTTTTCGACCACCCCGTCTGCCAGGGCATTCAACATGCGGTTGCTAGTGGCAGTACAGATGATAAAGAAATCTGTGAAGGAAACGATCCCTTTAATATCCAACAGGATAATATCTTCGCCTTTTTTGTCTTCCAGGGCATCGACAATCGTGTGTGCAAGTTCCATTGTATCCAGAAGTCACCTCGTTTCAGGTTAATGACGACTCACTGCTTCTTGCATAAAAACGTGAACTTTGAAGGATCAAAATACAAGTAATTACTTCAATTTTACTGCTTCTTGCATAAATATCTGAACTCGCTAATTTCGAATTGCGAGCAATTCCGGGAATTTTGGTTAAAATATTTACGCAGTACCCTGTGGTTCACATCTTTGCGCAGCACACAGTAAGTCGTTACTACGTTGATTTCATTGGCAGGGTATACAAGTGCGTATAAACCGACCCGCCCGGCTGTAGATCAGATTTGAAAATATGCACCGCGTCCACACGCAGAGTGCCAAGTGCGCCGACAGTTGCCCCTTCAAGAGAAGTGCAGATGCGCTGAAAATCTGTCCCGGAGACATTCTTTCCGACCCGTCCAATGGTCAGGTGCGGGGAAAAGGGACGATCCTCCGAGGTATAGCCCAGCCTCGCAGTAACCGTTTCAACGCCGCGCAGGAGCGCCATTAGCGCAGCCGGGGCTTCGAGTCCGATCCAGATGACGCGCGCCCGGCGAGGGTTCGGGAAGGCTCCAAGCCCGCCTACGGACATGTCGAATGTCTCGTGAGCAACGGCTTCCGTTTTCAGTGCCTCGGCCAGCCGTTCGAGGTTGGCGGGCGAGACGTCCCCCAGAAATTTGAGAGTCAGATGGACATTTTGCGGTGCCACCCAGCGGATGAGGGGTTTGGGCAGGGCCTTTTGCAGAGGGGCTGTGCTGCGTGCAAGAGCGCTCTGGATCTCAGCTGGAATTTCCACCGCGACGAATGACCGCAGCATCATGTGCCGAGCACCTTCTCCACGGCGTCCTGTTCATCTTCGACAACATAAATTTTTATTCGCTTTGCGGGCATTTGGTCGTTTCCTTGTTGAATAAAAATAGCACAAGATGGTGGAAATGACAAGGGGATTAAGGTCGTTGGCGGGCATAATCATCCGGAGTATCCAGATCTTGCAGGATGCTTTCATCGGCGGTGACATATTCCACCTGGTCGGCATAGGTGTTGAGGAACTGGCGCGGAGTTGCGGAGGTGGGGAGCGCCTGGATTTTCGGCCAGAGCGGGCGCGCGGCCAGCCAGGGATGACCGCGCCGGTTCTGGAAACTGGGGATAACCAGCGGGGATTTGGTCTGGACAAAGGCGGTACAGATGCGCCGCACCGTCTCTTCCCGGACCTGAGGCTGGTCGCCGAGACCGATCAGAGCGGCGCGGGGCTGGGAGTCCAACGCTGCCAATCCTGCCTGGATGGAACTCAGCATTTTCCCGCGCGCATAAGCCGGGTTGTACACCGCCCGGACAGGATAATCTTTTGCCAGCTCTGCCACCAGCCTCTCGATCTGTTTGCGCGCTCCGCCTGTTACAACGATAATCTCTTCCATTCCTGCCGCGGCAAACGTGGACACAACCTGCCCGAGGACTGTCGTCCCGCCCCAGGGTAGGAGCAGCTTGGGCTGGCCCATGCGGCTGGAAAGCCCCGCGGCGAGCAGGATGGCGAAGATGTTATTCTCCATTGACCAGTTTCTCGTACTCTTGTGGCGTATCCACGTCGGATAATAAACTTTCATCGTGCCAGGTTAGATAATTAACCGGATACTTACTGAAGATCGCCCGTCCGCCTACATCGCCGCTGAGCGCCATCAAATCGGGGAAAGTGACCCGATCAAACAGCACCGGGTTGGCGCGCTGATCGTCCACCAGCGGCGCAACGATGGGCGCCAGCATGCGGGCGTGTTCCTCGCTCAAGGCGCGGATGATTGTTGGCGTGATCTGCGGCTGGTCGGCGAGAAGGAAAATGGCGGCGCCGACCTCACCCATCCCCTCCCCGTTCCTCCCCTTTCCTTTCCTGGCAGGAGAGGGAAGGGGAGGGTGACCGGAGGCCGGGCGGGGTGAGGCGAGGTTCGCCAGCCCTGCCCGGATGGATGAACTCTGTCCGTTTTGCCAGTCCTGGTTGCGTACAATTATCACCGGCAAATCATTCACTGCAGTTTCCACCTGTTCCGCGTTGGCGCCCGTCACAACCACCACCGGCGAAAGACCTGCCGAAAGCGCTGTCTCTGCCACCGCGCGGACGAATGGCTTGCCGTGCCAGTCCAGGAGTGGCTTAGGCTGACCGAAGCGGGAAGACCCTCCACCTGCCAGAATAATCCCGGCAACCGGCTCGTAAACGGCGTGAATCTGGGATTGTTTGAGCGAAGCGATGATTACGGAGTGGTATGCGGGCAGAAGTTTTTCAGCCAGCGATTTCCCCTGAGCTTGTAATTCTGGTGTGTCGGCCTGGTTGAGCAAAACGATGCGGCGTGCCTGCAGTGGGATGTTTTTTAGTCCGCCTGCGGGGTGGACGAGTAAACGCGAGAGCGCTTTAAGTGTGATGGTTTCGCGCATTTTCAGGCCGCTCAGGCGTGCAAAAATTTCCGGGCGATGAACGAACTCCTCTGTTAACGGTTTACCCAGACCGGTCAGACCGGCAACCACAACAACCGTTTCGATAAACTCCGGGATAGCCGGTTCAGGGTCAGCGGGTGCTTTCAGCGGCCTTTGCCGGGAACCGTCTGCCTCGATGAGAAGGGGCAAGTTTCGGGAGGCACAAACTTCGCGTAGCCAGGAACATAAATCAGGACTCAACCCTGTGGTTCGATCTCCGTCTACCGGACCTGTGACGAGCATCACCCCGCCCAGATTCTCTTTGAGACCGGCCAAATCCTCCGGTTTTCCCCCGTTCCAGTGTGAATCGGCCAATTTGATCTGGTCAATGTGCAGGTGGGTTGTGGCAGTCACGATGACCGGCGGCGGCAGTTCACGCGCCAGTTGGAAGAGTGCAGTGGTCTTTCCGCCTGCACCGACCAGGGCGAGACAAGGAGAATTTGAGAGCCGGATTGCTTGGGATAATCTCATGGTCATTTACCACAAAGATGCGAGGACACCAAAGGGAAATGTTTTTTGTGTTGTTGTGACTTGGTGGTTAAGTCCACAGTTGGGAGCGAACATCCGGCCGCGAGAGAATTGCCTCCAGCACCCCGCCGCCGATGGACAGGGCTTTATCCGAGACCATCTGGCAGAGACGCGGGTCGTCACGCGGGTCAATGTCGCCGATTTTCAGGCCGCGTGTGACGGTCAATCCGGGATGAAGCAGGCCGCGCAGGATGCCGGGGAGTGGACTATGGACCACGGACGATGGACGATGGTCCGTGGTCAGTTGTCCATCGTCGATCTCTGCGATAACCTGACTTTTTTCAATGTGCTCACCAATATTTACATGAGCTACAAGTACCCCATCGCATGGGGCGCGCAGGAGGCGCGCCGGGTCGCCATCGGGCTTACCAGTATCCGGGTCCGGGCCGCCGCGCCAGAAGACGCGCCCGAGCGTGTGACCGCGGCGGGTCTCGATCACGGCCTGGCAGTTCACGCCAGCCTCGAATCCCGGGCCGAGACCGATGTACAGGGCGGGCGAGTACCCGATGGGTTCAGGCGGACGCTTAGTCATACGCCCGTCCACGATGACGGCGGGATGCAGGAGTTTGGCGGAGGTGCAGCCGGGGTCCACCAGCACCGGGACCTGTTGTTTACCGAGAGTGCTGAGAATGCGGAGGGAATCGCTGGGATCGTCCACTCGCCGGGCGGTGATGCCCTCGACGCTGATTTCGCCGGAATAGATTGCCTCGGCAAATGAGACTGTACGCCTCACGGCGAGTGGTTGGGGCAGTTCGGTGACAACGACGCGCAGACCGGCACGGAGCAGGCGGATGGCGACGCCAGTGGCGAGGTCCCCGCCGCCGCGGATGAGGATGAGAGAAGGCATGGGGATATTAAACCACAGATTTGGGATGGTGGTCGTTTGGGTAGACGCCATCCCCAAAGGGGATGTTTCCGCCGCTATAAAGAAACGAGGTGCGCTTGCCGCAGCTCGAACTGTGTGACATGGGAGATGCCCGCGGCGCGGACGGCATCCAGGGCGGTGTCGAGGTGCAGGCCAACCTGACTGGCGGCGTGGGCGTCAGAGCCGAGCGTGACACGTTCGCCACCCATCCCGGCATACCATTTCAGGATGAGCGGGTCGGGCATCAGGTTTTGCGCTGCTTTGCGCAGACCGCCTGCATTGACGTCCAGGGCCAAGTTGCGGTCAATGACCATTTGCAGGATGCGGCGGATCTGATCTTCATAACGGGTCGGGTCGTAGCCGAAGATGGGTTTGGCGGTGCGGACGGGAACGTCGAGATGAGCCAAAATATCAATGTCAGCAGTCTGGAGCAGTGTCTCGACTTCGGCGAAATAGGCCCGGTAAACTTCATCAGCGGTGTGGGTGCGGAAGTAAGCTTCGTCAAACATAAAGTGCGGGCCGACGAAATGCACCGAGCCGAGAACGTAATCGAAGGGGGCGCGGGTCAGAACTTCGGCGGCAGGCTGCGGGTACAGGTGCGGTTCGGCAATCTCAATCCCGGCGCGGATGGTCAATTTACCGGCGAACAGGTCACGCAGGCGTTCCAGTTCGGCATACCAGGGTTCAGGCTGGAAGAAACGCGGGTTTTTCTCATACGGGCCAACGTCCCAGTGTTCGGAGAAGCCGATTTCAGGGATGCCGAGCTCGATCGCGCGGCGGCACATGGCTTCCAAGGTATCGTCGCCGTCTTCAGAGAAGCGGGTATGCATGTGGTAGTCAAGTGGGATCATGATGAGCCTCATTAAACCATAACCCCCGCAGAACGGGGGCTGGTAATCACGGAGTATCCGAAAAGATTACTCAGCTTTGTCCTGGGGTTGTTTTTCCTGCATCACCCTACCGAAGGTATGGATGGCGAGGTAGATAAAAAGGAATAGTAATGTAAAGAGTAGTGTGAACCCATAGACGCGCAGGTTCGCGAAGGGATGTCTCAGCCATCCCCAAATGTCATGCGCAATTGGCAGCGGGTCACCTAAAATGTCCCAACTGTTCCAGCGATAAAATCGTCCCAGGAAAATCCCTATGCTGCTCAAGATGGTTACAAAGATGGTAAATAACCAGCCGGTAGTCCTTCCGAAAGCGCGTGTGACGATCTCCTGCATGAAATAAAGAGATACCACACCCAGGAGAAGCCCTGTCCATGCAAACCAGATTAACATGAGAACGTCATACCAGAGCGGCGCGTTATTGGTATTTGTGCTGAGGTGCTGGAAATCCGTCAAGATATAGGGAGCATTGGGGAAAAAGATCAGCCATACTAAGGCACAGACTGGCACGACCAGATAGAGCAGTTTCCGTGACCAGGAAACCACATAGGCCAGGGAAGCAAACACAAAAGGGATCCAGGCAAGACCGAGATTCCAGATTAAGACCGAATAGTCATTCGTGTTGCTGTATGCCATGCGTGCCCTGGCCAGCATTACAGAAACCACCGAAGCAACCAATAGTAGTGAGGCAATCAGTAATTTATATTTGTGCCGGGAGAGTTTCTGAATCATTTCTAGATTTTACCTAATCCGCGCAGGACGCGCTCGGGGGTGAGCGGGAACTCATCGAACCAGACCCCGGTGGCATCGTGGACTGCCGCGGCAATGGCCGGGGCAATCGGCAGAAAAGGCAGTTCACCCAGGCCGCGCGCCCCGAAGGGTCCGTTCGGCTCCGCAACCTCGATAATGACCGACTCGACCGCATCCGGGATGTCGAGCACAGTGGGGATGAGGTAGGTGCTGAGTTGGTCGGTGAGAATGTGACCGTTTTTGGTGATGAAGTTCTCAGTGATGGCATAACCTGCGGCCTGTACCACCGCGCCTTCAATCTGCCCCTGGACCAGAGCCGGGTTGATGACCTGCCCCACATCGTCCGCGGAGACAACGCGCAGGATTTTGATGAAACCGGTCTCCAGGTCCACTTCGATCTCGACCGCCTGGGCCACGTAGGCATACGACAGGTTCGGAGTCGAGTAGCCGGTCTCTTTGTCAAAGGGCGTCGTCATGGGTGCGAGGTAGGTGAATTCGGCAATGGCCGGGCGTTCCTCGATTTTCCACTTCGCCAGGGCTGCTTCCGCCGCGCCGCGGATGGCATTCCCCGACATGAAGGTCAGGCGCGAGGCCGAGGCGCTGCCGGGATCGCCCATCGTGGCTGAGTCCGAGGTGACCATCGTCACCTTCTCGAAAGGGACGCCGACCGTCTCGGCGGCGAACTGCGCCATGACGGTATGTGCGCCCTGCCCGACCTCCGCGCCGGCGTGCCAGACGACGACGTTTTCGATCCCGGTCTTTCCGTGCAGTTCGACGCGCGCCCAGGAGTTTTCCTGGTAGCCGAACGAGAAGCCGACATTCTTGAAACCACAAGCGAACCCCTGACCACGGACGATTGACGATGGACCGTGAACGATGGTCTGTGGTCTGTGGTCTATCGTCCAGCCGAACTTATCTCTGGCCGCTTCGATGCACTGCACGATGCTTACGCGACCCGGAGCCGGGGTGCCCACATTGAGCGTGTCACCTTCCCGCAGTGCGTTGCGGTGACGAAATTCCACCGGGTCCAGGCCCAGCTTTTCGGCCAGTTTGTCCATCTGGAGTTCGGCCATCCACAGAGCCTGCGGCGCGCCGAAGCCGCGGAAGGCGGCGGTCGGGACGTTGTTGGTATAGACGCCGTAGACGTCTTCTTTGACGTTGGGGATGAAATACGGACCGGTGGCAGTGATGGTACAGTTGCCGAGCACCTTGTTGGTGGTGTACATGTACGCCCCGGCATCGGCAATGATGGTGGTCTCGGCGGCAAGCAGTTTGCCGTCCTTAGTGGCGGCCCATTTTGTTTTGAGGGTCATCGGGTGACGCTTGCCGTGCCCGAGAATGGATTCCTTCCGGCTCCAGACGATCTTGACCGGGCGCTTGAGTTTCATCACCGCCAGGGCCAGCACGATCTGCACGGACAGATCTTCCCGCCCGCCGAAGGCACCGCCGATGGCCGGGTAGATCACACGCACCTGCTCGTCGGCCAGGCCGACGGCATGGGCGATCCCGCTTCGGTCGGCGTGCGTCCACTGACCGGCGCACTCAACCGTGATGCGGCCTTGCTCGTCGAAATACGCCAGTCCGGCCTCCGGCTGGAGGTAGGCATGTTCCTGGTAGGGCGTGTGGTACTCGCACTCGACGATCACGACTGCCCTGGCAAATGCGGACTCTACGTCGCCTTTGCGGATCTTGTCCAGCACGCAGATGTTGGAATCGCCGATTTCCGGGTGGATGCGCGGCGCTTCGGGTTTCATCGCCTCAGCCGCATCGAAGACGGCGGGCAGGTCCTCGTATTCCACTTTGATTAAATCCCGTGCTTTGGCGGCGATATCCTCCGTTTCGGCGACGATGGCGGCCACCTGGTCGCCCTCGCAGCGGACGATATCGCCTGCGACCACCCCCACCCCCGGCCCCTCCCCCGCTCCGCGGGAGAGGGGAGAAGGGCCACAGAGAACCGGCTGGTCTTTCTTCTGCAAGCCGTACTCATTGACCGGCACGTCTTTGGCGGTATAGACCGCCACCACGCCGGGCAGAGACTCAGCGGCGGACGCATCAATGCTGACCACGCGGGCATGCGGACGCCCGGCGAACAGGATTTTCATGTGGAGCATATCCGGGCGGACGAGATCGCCGGAGTACAGTGCCGCACCGGTGACTTTGTCACGCGCGTCGATGCGGGGGACGGATTGGCCGATGGAGTTTGTCATAATCGTCTCTATAAGAAGATGATGATTTATTTGCTCGCCTCTATCCCTCATCCACTGTTCCCCTTATCGGGTATATTTCTTCCCTTTATATTTTGTCGGTGGGGCATCCAGTTCCGAGTATTGCGCCGGGCCGACCAACGTGTAGATCATCGAATACAGTAGAGAAGCGACCGTGGTCAGAAGCAGCAGAATCACGAAGAACGTGATGATATTCATCCACAGGTTGTCAATGCTGCTGATATAGCGGGCGATATCGGCTGAGATCCGCAATTTGAAGGCCCATTCGGGGAAATGGACGCGTCCCAGCAGTTGGGTGGGGACTTTTCCCGTTGCGATGATCGGCGGGACAAAGACCAGCATCAACCCATAGGCCAGCAGCGGGACGACAATAATTAAGATACAGCCGATGCCTCGCCAGATCGGATTCGCCCCCTTCTTTTCAGGCGACTTGCGTTGGTATTTTGCATATTTTGCCATTTCGAACCTCCATTCGGACAGAAATCCCCTGCGGGGATGCTTCGCGATCGCCTGACCCTATAATTTGGATGCGTCTTCAATCGCCTGCACGATCTTGTAATAACCCGTACAACGGCACAGGTTGCCGGAAATTGCCTGTGTGATTTCGGCGCGGCTCGGATGCGGACGCTCTTCCAGCAGTTTCACCGCCGACATAATGAACCCCGGCGTGCAATAACCGCATTGGACAGCCCCATCCGCCACAAAGGCCTCCTGCACCGGGTGGAGTTTTTCCGCCCTCACCCGCGGGCCTTCTTTCCCTTCGGGAACAATGTCCCCTTTGGGGACGATGCCCGAAGGGCGAAAAGAGAGGCCTTCCACGGTGACGATCTCCGCTCCGTCGGCGCGGGGTGCGGGGACTAGGCAGGCCATCACCGCCTTTCCGTCCAGGAACACGGTGCAGGCTCCGCACTCCCCCTCAGCGCAGCCTTCCTTCGTGCCAGTCAGCCCGGCCTCCTCCCGCAGCAGCCGCAGCAGGGACTTTTCGCGGCCGGTCGTGAATGTGTACTCCCTGCCATTGATTCTTGTGTGAATGGATTTGCCTGACGATGGACGATGGACGATGGAGGATGGTCTGTGGTCTGTGGTCTGTCGTCCCCAGAGCAGCACCGGAGCCTCCGGGACCTGGGCCTGCTCCTGCCCATCGCGGAGGGTGCGCAGCCCGCGCATGACCAGTACCCGCACCATCGCCTTTCGATAGGCGGCTGAGCCGCGGATGTCGTCAATCGGGCGGGAAGTCCCGGCCGCCAGTTCGGCCGCGCGAGCGATGACCTCGTCGGTCAGTTCTTTGCCGGCCAGATAGGCCTCGGCTTCGGGGGCATGGATGATGGTCGGGGCGACAGCCCCCAGCGTGATGACCGCCGATTTAACGCGGGACGAGTCAAGGGTCAAGACGACCGCTGCGTTGACCAGCGAAATAGCCTGGGCACGGCGTAGTCCCAGTTTTAAAAACGTTCCACGTTGACCGGTTTTCAGCGCCGGGAAGGCAATATCCACCAACATCTCATCCGGTTGAAGCACCGTCTTGCGGACGCCGGTATAGAAGCTCTCGAGGGGCACACGGCGAGTGCCCTTCCCGGAAGCCAGCAATACCCATGCGCCCAAGGCCATCAACGGGGTGATGGTGTCGTTGGCGGGGCTGGCGGTGACCAGGTTCCCGGCCACTGTGGCACGGTTGCGGATTTGCGGAGCGCCCACCTGCCAGGCGGCGCTGACCAACGGAAAGGCGCGCTCGCGTAGCAGCTTGGAGGCGGCGGCCGCGTTATGCGTCACCAATGGACCGAGGTGGATGGTTTCGTCTTCATCGAAGGTGATGCGGTCCAGGTACGGCAGGCGGGTGATGTCAATCACGGTCTCGATGCCTTTGCGGACGCCGCGTTCGAGTTCGAGCATCAGGTCAGTAGCCCCGGCTACAAGGCGGGCTTTTTCACGTTTTTCGGCCAGGAAGCGCAAAGTTTCTTCAAGGGAGGCGGGGGTGATATATTCTGTCCACATACTGTTATTAAACCACAAAGTAGCGCAAGATGCCATCTTGCGCTACTTCAATTGACGAAAAAAATGCTACTGGGCTGCGCCGCTGCCGGTGATGGTTTCGTAGCGGCGGTCGTAGGTCTCGCCAGTCTGGCGTGCCAGGTCATTGACGGCGCGGATGGCGGCTTTGAGTCCATCGCCTGCCACGGCGGCTTCAACATTATCCAGGCCACTGGAAACCTGGTCGGCCAGCATGAAGAAAGCTGTGTCGAAAGTGTAAATCTTTTCGAGTTCTTTCTCGTTGATCTTGACAGCATCGAAGAAGCCGGAGTAGCCGTAGGAGGAATTCTTGATGCGGTCGGCGAAGGTGCGCAGTTTCAGGCCGACCGAGTCAATGTCATCGAGGAGGTCAATTTGGCCGGCGTCGGCGATGTCTTTTTGCAGACGCGAGGTGCGTGCAGCCAGTTCGCTGTACTTCAGGGCCACTTGGTCGCGCAGGAGTTTGTCGGCGGCGCGGCGGTTGGTGCGCTCGATATAGCCGCTAAAGCCGGGGATGTAGGACAGGAGTTTTTTAAAGATATCCTGTCCGCCTTTGACGGTATCAAAAAGGTCGCTCATGGTTTCTCCTGAAAGGATGGTTGGATAATTTTCGATCTTTCTGCTTCTTGCATAAATACGTGAACTTTGAACGATCAAAATACAGGGACCTTCGGCATCAATTTGGGTTCACAACTTTGCGCAGTACCCTATAATTGATTATACTTCATCGTGCTCAAAGAGGTTTACGACATTTGGGGGATAAAGTTGTATACTGGTACGGACTTGGTATAATAAGCGAAAATTGTGATTGACCGTAGTAGCGACTTCAGTCGCTAATAACGGCTGATCCTAAAGGGTGCTTCGCGAAGTCGTTACTATAAAAAAACATGAGGAGCATAAAATGATTGTTACAACCAAACAACTTTTCGCCGCCGCGTATGGCAAATATGCCATCGGGGCTTATAACATTAACAACCTGGAGCAAACCATGGGCCTTTTCCGCGGCTGCATGGACAGCCAGGCTCCGTTCATCATCCAGATTTCGAAGGGTGCGCGCTCGTTCACGCATAAGAATATGCTCGAAGCGTTGATCCGCGCCTCTGACGGTATCTTCCCGGATTCCATTTTCGCTGTCCATCTGGACCATGGCGACGAAGCGACCTGCTTCGACTGCATCGCGAGCGGCTTTTACTCCTCGGTCATGATCGATGCCAGCAGTGAATCGTTCGAGAAGAATGTCGAAATTACCAAACGTGTAGTGGACGCCGCGCATGCCAAAGGCATTGTGGTCGAGGCGGAACTCGGTCAACTGGGCGGCGTCGAGGAACACGTCAAGGTGGATGAGGCCAACGCCAAACTGACTGACCCTGACCAGGCAAAAGAATTCGTAGAGAAGACCAGTGTCGACTCGCTGGCTTGCGCCATTGGCACCAGCCACGGGGCATTCAAGTTCACTGGTTCGCAAGGCCTACACTTTGAAGTGCTTGAGGCGATCCAGAAGCGACTACCTAATTTCCCGTTGGTAATGCATGGCTCGAGCTCAGTCCCGCAGGAAGAAGTGGCCCGCATCAATGCCGCTGGCGGCAACCTGAAAGGCGCCAAGGGCGTGGATGAGAATCAGTTCAAGCGCGCCGCCGAACTGGGTGTGACCAAGATCAACATTGACACCGACGGTCGCCTGGTCTGGACGCGCGTCCACCGCGAGTTCTTCCGCGACTTCCCCGAAAAGTTCGATCTGCGCGATCCCGGCAAAATCTTTATGAGCGAATACGCCAAGTTCATCGCCCACAAGAACGAGAAATTGGGCAACGCCGGGCAGCTTGAGTTGGTCCGAAAACTGGTGAAATGATTTCGGTAATCAGGTAATCAGGGACTGGAGTTGGCCTGATTACCTGATCCCTGATTACCTTTTTAACGATGCCTGTCTCCGATCAAGGAATTTCCCTAGATCGTTATATGCTTATCCCGCGAGTTCTGATTTTCGTTACGCGCGGGACCTTGGTCCTATTACTGAAGGGAGCGTCAACCAAGCACCTGTGGGCAAATAAATACAACGGCATCGGCGGCCACATTGAACCCGGCGAAGACATCCTGTCCGCGGCGCGGCGCGAGCTGCTGGAAGAGACAGGCCTGACGGCTGATTTGTGGTTGTGCGGGACGGTGGTGGTAGAGACGGGCGAGAACCCCGGCATCGGCATCTATGTTTTCAGCGGCGAATCCTCGCATGGAGAGCCGAAAGCATCTGCTGAAGGAACATTGGAATGGCTTCCTTTCGCGGATGTGCCGAATCTCCCGGCTGTGGAAGATTTGCCGGTTCTGCTAAGACGCATCCGGAAAATGAAACGCGGCGATGCGCCGTTCAATGCACGCTCGTTTTACGAAGATGAGAAATTGACCGTCGTTTTTGCAGAAGAATGAAGCACCCGGAGCCTTGAAAACCCCGGGTGCTTTCGTTTATACCATTGTGCCTTGCTTGCTGGCGCGCTATCTCGCCGAAGAAATCTCCCGCGGCGAGAGTTTTGAGGAGACGCGGTTTGTCGTTTTCTACCCGATTTTGTATCCGATTTTCCGCAAGAAACTTTTTCGCCAGGCGATGTCTTCCTCGGCTTCGATTCCCTTTGGAGCGGAACCATCCACCACGCCCAGGATGCCGCGCCCCTGCCCGGTCTCGGCGACCAGCACCTCGGTCGGGTTGGCGGTGGCGCAGAAGATGTGGCAGACTTCCGGCGTGTTCTGGATAACTTTCAGCACATTGATGGGGTAGAACCCGTCCCCCAGAAATACAATGAAAGAGTGCCCGGCGCCGATGGCGAGAGCGTTCTTCTTTGCAAGTTCAATCATCGCCTCATCCGTGCCGGACCAGCGCACCAGGCACTTGCCGGAGGCCTCGCAGAAGGCGAGGCCGAATTTAATCCCCGGTACGGCGTTGACCAAAGCTTCGTGCACATCCTCAATGGTCTTGATGAAATGCGATTGCCCGAGGATAAAGTTGACATCTTCAGGTTTTTGGATCTTAACGGTGGTCAGGTCCATACGAGCCTCCGGGGGGTTTACTGTTGCAATGATACCGACAACCTATCAAAATGACAACTCCCTCTTGGGTAGCAAGGAATGCTGTTAAAAAAATCAAATTTTCTTCTTCTCGTAAAACACCAGCAGAGTGCTGCCGTATTTTCGCTGTTCGAACTCCACCAGGTTATTAAGATCCAGTTCCACATATTCACGCGGGTGGATTTGCACGATGACTTCGGTCTCATCGCTCAACCAGCCGGGGTTGGCATCCAGCAAAGCCAGCGCCTTCGACCACATTTCCTTGTACTGAGGTGGGGCGATGTAAACGTAATCAAATGCCCGATCAGGCGCGGCGGAGAGCATGGCGAAGGAGTCCCCACGGCGGATTTCAGCCTGCGATGTAAAGCCGGTGGTTTCCAGGTTGGCCTTGATGGTCTCGATGGGAAGGCGGTTCAACTCGGAGAACCGGACGAATGCCGCCCCGCGGCTCAAGGCTTCGATGCCGACAGCCCCGGTACCGCCGAAGAGGTCCCACCAGACCGAGTCCTGCACGTCACCTGCCAGGATATTGAACAATGCTTCCTTGACCATATCGGTCACCGGGCGGGTGGTGTTGCCGGGAACGTCTTTCAGTTTGCGGCCTTTGGCGATGCCGGAGATAATGCGCAGGCTCATTCTGCACCCTCCACAATTTGACGGGATGCCAGGATGTTCCCGTGGGGTGCAATGACGGGGACAACGCAGCCGGTTCCGAGGATAAACCGGCGACCGCCGGTCTGGGCGATGGCATCTGCTGCTTCTTTCTGGACCTCGGACCGGTTTCCAAAAACGATGGTCTTTTGATTTATTCCACCGCAGACCGCGCCCAGGTCGTTTTTCAGTCCCTCAGCCAGCGATGGGCCGGTTTCGCGGTCGTGCCAGTTGACAATCTGAAAAAGGTGATCAGGGAATAGGGATTGGGTAATCAGTTCGAAGTGGACGTTGAGGCCGTGGAGATGAAGCAGGTTGCACCACAGCGATTTGGCAGGTTTGAGGCTGGTCAGGTCGTTGGGCAGGCCGAAGGTTTTGTATTCGTCGAAGGTCAGGAGTCCAGCCTGAGCATGTTGGACAGCATAAAAGACGCCGTCAATGCCGATATTCATGCAGGCCTCAATGAATCGGCGCGTTGTCTCTGCGATGGTCTCCAGCCCTTTCAGGACGGCTTCCGGATGCCGGCGGAGGTGGACAACCAGCCGCTCACCGCCGGCCAGGTTTTTGGCCTGCGCCAATGGACTGAAGACGGTTTGCAGGAGCGGAGTCTCCGGGGACAGATCAGTGCGGATATAACGGAGGCAGGCCAACTGTCTGGCAAGATGCGGCGAGGAGGGGGAGAGCGCGGGTAAGCGTTCCCAGTCATGCGGATCCTCGATGACGCGTTTAGTGTACCGGCGCGTTCCCTCGGTGTGACCTTCCCATACATCTTCCGCGCCCCAGTCCTTTATGGAAAACGAGGAGGCCGGAGTCACTTTGACCAGGTCGAAGTCATAGCGGCGTTGGAAGTCCAGCGCAGCGGCGGCCAGGGTTTCGGGGTCCTGGTCGTCCACCGGGAAATGGCGCCAGAGAGCTACAGGCGGGCGGTCGAGAGCGGTGTCATCGGTAATACAGGCTTGCAGGCGTTCGCGATGGGTTAGAGTCATAGTTTAGTGGATTTGAGAGTCCCTGAATACTTGCAACCATCCCTCGGCAATTAGTTCTGCGCCGTGGCTGCCGGGGTGTATGATATCCAAGTACATTTTTTCTGCGTTTTGATGATCCAGGTAGATTTGCCAAGCGTCAACAAGGTAGACTGGTTTTTGCCCAGTAGAATATTCCATGACCAGTTGCCTTTGAGCTTCGGCCAGTTGTTCAACCCCGATATTATAATTGCACCTGTAATCCAATTCCCCGAATGGCTCATTGTTTGGACCAAAATGGTCCCAGGGAAGATCGCCATTTGTGGGGAGGGGTGTCACGACAAACACGGCAATGCCATGGTCGAGCAGCGCATCGATTTGAAGTTTGAGATACTTGATGTGATCGTTTATTAATGCAATCAGCTGAGATTCAACGAGGGAATTCGTATCCCGTTCGAATATGCCAGAGCATCCCTGCAGATCATTCCAGCCCCACTCAAGAGTAACAACATCGGGATCGAGGCTTAGAACAGACTGCTCAAGGTTCTCGTAAGCCCATTTAGACGTCTTCCCCCCATAATTTGCGGTAATCAAATTGTAGTCTGGATCAAGTTGCGGGCGCAGATTATCTACAAATGAGAACCCGACTTGCCCTTGCCTGCCTACTTCCCCTATTTTCGTGACGCTGTCTCCATAAAAGACGAAAGTTAATGGTTCATTTTGAGTTGGCGTTGGAACCGCGGTTGGTGTCCTCGTCGGCGTGGAAGTAAAAGTCGCGGTGAGTGTTGGAGCAGGAGTAATAGTAGGCTGGATTACTGGTTTTACTGTACAACCTGCCAAGAATGAAACGACGAATAATGTTGTTAGTGCCCAACTGGTTTTCATAATAAAAGGGGATTATCTCCTAAAGCTGATTGCCATGTTCGCGCAGCATTTCCCGCAGACCTGCTTGCAGTTCGGGCGACAGACCGGCCAGGATGCGGCGGAAGGTTCGCAGCATTAGCGGAGCAGGGTTATCGCCGATGATTTCACGCAGGAAGACCAGGGTCTCGGTCAGGGAGACTCGCTCGAGAGTGGCGAGACAGGCCTGCAGCTCCAGTTGTGTGACTGGACCGGCAGACCGAACGGCCGGTTTCAGAATGCGGAAGACGGCGGGAAGGTTTTCAAATTGTGGATCGGTCAGCATTGGGATAAGGGCCTGCAGACCCCAGACCTGCAACGAGTTGCGGGGCGATTTCAACCAATCTTCAAGCAGGATGAAAAGTGCCTCGGGGTTTTCCCGGCGCAGGCGAGCAAAGGCATCGGTCAGCAGGGCTGTGCGGATCTCCTTGTCTGTGGATTGGGCGAGCCAGTCGGGCAGGTGTGTCAGGGCGGGGATGGCCTGGGCGGGTGGGAGGCTGCCAAGCAGGTAAGCCGCCAGCAAACGGGCTTCAAGCGAACCGGCTTTCCACAGCGCATTGGTCAGTGCAATGGCTTCGACGGAACGGGTTCCTGCCTGTGATACAAGCTCAGCCTGGATTTGACGCAAAACAGGAGCCGGTGTGCGGTAGGTGGGCAGGGAGAGTCGCTGGACAATTTGCGTGGCGCGAATGGAACGGTTGGTATAGAAATCCAGCAGTTCGTTCAGTTCGCGTACGAAAGCCTCCGGTTCGCTGAATCTCTCGGAGAGCCGGGCGGCCTGGGTCTTGAGTCGGGCGAGGTTAATAGCTGGCATAAGTGCTAGTTGTGAGTCGGGAGTCGTTCGTTGTTAGTTGGGGTAAGGAACCGGGGTGACATTCGAGGCAATCTCGTCTTGCAGGGATTGTATCACCGACCGGACACGTTCCGATACTTCCGACTGCGGGACGATAACCTTTGCCAATTCGCGGCGCAGTTTCATCTCCGCGCCGCCCTGAGCGAGCGCCCGCTCGCTGACGGTAATCCGCACAGGACAGCCGATCAGATCGGCATCGTTGAACTTGACACCGGGGCTTTCATCGCGGTCGTCGTAGAGCACTTCGATGCCCGCGGCTTGCAGGTCAGTGTAGAGTTTGTCGGCGGTCTCTTCGGCCTGGGGCGTGCCTTTTCCGCGCAAGAGAACCAGATGGACGTGGAAGGGGGCAACCGTGATTGGCCAGACCAGTCCGTGCTCGTCGTGGTGCGCTTCGGCGACGCAGGCCAGCAGGCGGCCCACACCGATCCCGTACGAACCCATGATGACCGGTTTCTGCTGTCCATCCTTGTCGAGGAAGGTACAGCCGAGCGCGTCCGAATAGCGCGTGCCGAGTTGGAAAATGTTGCCCACTTCCACGCCGCGTTCCATCCGTAATGGACAACCGCACTCCGGGCAGGCCGCGCCCTCATCCGCGGCGGCGATGTCGGCGACGATATCGGCTGTGTAATCGCGCGGGTAATTGGTATTGAGCAGGTGGGTGTCGGTCTCGTTGGCTCCGGCGACGAGGTTTGGGCTGAAGGTAATGGCATCATCAATCACCACCCTCGCTGAAATGGGCGGACGGCCGTCCGCCCCTACAAGACCGATGGGAGATGCAAACCCCGGCACCGCGCCGACGGCTTTGATCTCTTCCTCGGTGGCAGGCCGCAGGTCGCATGCCCCGACAGCGTTGGCGAGTTTGGTTTCGTTCAGTTCCAT
>JADGQD010000204.1 GCA_017882065.1 Anaerolineales bacterium
CCGTCTGAGAGCAGGCCGGTGACCTGACCAATCTTCTCGGCATGGGCGATGAGGGCGGGCAGGTCTTCGCGCAGGGTTGGCTCGCCACCGGTAAAGGTGATGTGCGGGATGCCGACGGCCCAGGCCTTGTCCAGGATGGTCTGCCACTCCCCGGTGGTCAGTTCGCGGTCCACACGCTTGGTAGGGGCGAGGGAGGCGTCTGCACCGGAGGGCAGGCGATAGGTGAGAGCGCAGTCGAGGCGCAGGGGAGCAGTCAAGTCTTGGGAGTGCGGGGCGACCCGTTCAAAGTCGAGGAAAGTGGTCGGGTCCAAATCTGGGGTATGGATGAGGGTCTGAACGCGGTCACGGAAATCCATGTAATCCTTGTGCGCTTCCGCCTGGCTGATGCGGTAACGTTTGGCGACCTGCCTGGCAGTCCCTTCGGGCGAGGTGCCTTTCATCATGTGGTAGGCAAATTCGGCGGCAGTGGCGTTGAGATGTAAAACGGTGGCGGCATTGACGATGAGGATGCCGGAACCGTCCTTCAGCAGGCGCAGGTGCAACCGGTAGGCGGGTTCGTCCGGCCCGGACTGGAAGGTGTGTGTCTCGGCCGGCAAAGGTTTGTGTTGCACCGGTTTCTCAGATAGAAGCAGCCCGAGGATCACAACCGCCAATGCCAGGGTAATTTCGACCAGCACTCCATATTTTGGAATGAAAGCGCAGGCCACACCCAGCAAAAGAATAGCGCCTAAAATTCGAACCGCCAGCCCTTTCAGCCTGAAATGGCCGATATTAACTCTAGCGAAGATGATCCCCAGCAGACCGCACACAACCATCACAAGGCTAAAGAAAATCAATGACGCGCTTTCAATCTGGCATACTGAGGTTGTGCGGGACCAGCAAAGGCCATAGAAGATCTTCGAGATTTGCAGAAGGAATGGATTCAACATATTTTCCTCTCAATCAGCCGCGCACAAAGTGCGGCATTTCGAATGGGATTTCCAACGAAAGTTCGACGAAACCGGCATATTCGCCGTTGAAGTACCAGGGGGACTGATAGATGAGTTTCTTGACGCCGGTCTTTTCGATGGTATATACGTTGACCTGACGACTGTCCATCAGGCGTTCAAGTTTGCCGCGGGCCGGGTCGGGATGGCAATCGAACATGTTCTTGCCAATGAGGGCAAGCCCGCCATCTTTGGCGAAGTTCGAGGCGGCCTTGTCGTTCATCTCGAGGATAATGCCTTCCGGGTCACAGATGGTGACCGCGGCAGGAAATTCTTTGATCCAGGCGTTTTCTCCGCTCATGGTCTACTCACGGATGAAATGCGGAATTTCTTCCGGTACTTCAAAAGAGATCTCGACGAAGCCGGCATAATGACCTTCTTTGTACCAGGGAGATTGGAAGAAGAAACGTTTTTCACCATTTTCGGTGTTGAAGTAGGAATTGGCAGTCTGTTTTTCCAGCATGCCTTCCAGTTTGCCAAGGGCTGGCTGCGGGTGACAGGCGAGCACGTTCTTACCAAGCAGGCCACGCCCGCCGTCTTCGGCGAAGAGCGCCTCGGCCTGGGCATTCATTTCGAGAATGATTCCGCCGGAATCACAGACCATGATCCCGGCAGGAAGCTCTATAACCCAATCGCCTTTGCTCATGAGACCGTCTCCAGTGCAACCGGTTTTTCAAACTGCAACGGGCAGCCGCCGCCGCACTCGGCCAGTAAGGTACAACCAGTGCATTTTTCCGGCAGACCCTGGCGTTCACGCAGCCTGACCGCCAGGTTGTGGTTCCAGATGGAGTCCCAGTCGTCAGCCAGCAGGTTGCCGAGTTGGTGGTAATACGACTGGCAAGGCAGCACCCCGCCATCCGGCTCAACGCACATGTTATAGAGTGCCGCCGTGCAACCCTTCACGCCCAGGTCAAGCGCCATCGGGTCGAAGCCGCAATATTGAGTGGGCGTGTACCAGATAAGACGCTGGCCGCGCGCGGCGGTCTTTTGACGGGCAACTTCCAGCAGCGGGGTCAACTCGGACTCAGCCAGCCCTGTCCCCACAACGGAGCCGCGGCCTGAGTAGATCAAAGCGTTGAGTCCCACCGTCGGGACGCCGGTGTCGGCCAGGAAATCCAGCGTGGCCGGGATCGTATGGGCATTCGTCCGCAGCATGGTGGTATTGGTCATCACGAATAGCGGGCTGGCGAGGGCGTTTTTTAACCCTTTGACCGTCTGCGGGAAAGCGCCCTTGGTGCCTACCATGCGGTCGTGGACCTCGGCGTCGTTCGACTCGACCGTGATCTGGATGTGATCCAGCCCCGCTGCAACCAGCTTCTCAACATAACGCGGGTCCGACAGGCGCCGGGCATTGGTATTCAGACCGGTGATCTGTCCATTCTTCTCGGCGTGGGCCACGAGTTCAGGCAGGTCATCACGCATCGTTGGTTCACCACCAGTGAAGATGATGTGCGGAATGCCCAGTTCCCAGGCTTTGTCGAGGATACGCTTCCAATCGCCGGCGGAGAGTTCACCCTTCGCCCCGTTTTTTGTAAGGGAAGGATGCTCGACGTTATAGCAATGGGCGCAGTCGTTGTTACAACGGTAGGTCAGCGCCAGGTCCAGGCGGTAGGGAGCAGTGGGACGCGAAGAGAACGGCATGACCGATTCCAGCCCCAGCTCGTGGATGGGGCAGGCCCCGTCCGGGCGGACGAGTTCCTCCAGTTGGCCGCGGACGGTTCCAAGGTCCGCGCGGGCTTGCGCTGCATCCACGTGGTATTTTTGCCGGATCAGGCGTACGGCGTCCTGTTCGGAGGTCTCTTGCAGGGTGAAGTACGCCATCAGCGCGGCAGTCGGGTTAAGGTGCAAAATGCGGTTGGCATTGACAATCAACGTACCGTGACCGTCGGGGTCGAGCCGGAGGTGGATGCGGCTCTTCTCGTCGAGGTTTTCGCGGCGATAGTGGTACAACCCGGATTGAGGATTGTTGATTGTGGATTTTTGATTGAACAACCTTTTCAACATGCGACACCTGTAAAAAATAAATCAGCAATCTTCAATCGAGAATTGGAAATTTACCGTCCGCCACCGGCGCAGGCGCAAGCACAACCGGCACAGGCGCAGGCGCACGAATGCCCGCCGCCACCACCCGAATGACTGCCACCACTCTTCGAGACCGGGGCAGGGTTGGTGCGGTTGGTTACGCCGGAGGTGAAGGATTTCACGTCACCGAGGATCTTGCTGGAGAAACCCTGGACACCAGTGACAACCGAAGCAGCGAAAGCCGAGCCCGG
>JADGQD010000056.1 GCA_017882065.1 Anaerolineales bacterium
TACCCTGTTTTGCAATCGCTCCTGGGAGCCGCGCTATGGCGTGGATGTGCTGGCAAAAGCCTTCGTCTCGGTAGCAGGCTCCCGGTCCGGCGTGAACCTGCTCTTGCTTGGCGACGGGTCGCAAGGAGAGGCCATCCACCAGATACTCCACCGCAGTGACATCAGTGACCACGTCACGTATGCCGGGCAAATTCCGCAAAGTGAATTGCCACGTTACTATCAAATGGCGGACCTGTATATTTCGCCGTCTCATGTGGACGGTTCATCTGTTTCTCTAATGGAAGCTCTGGCGTGCGGGCTGCCATGCCTTGTCTCGGATATCCCTGCCAATATGGAATGGGTAACCGACGGTGTTAATGGCTGGCTGTTCCAGGATGGCGATGCGAATGCTCTGGCGGCCAAAATCAAGGCGATATTGGGAACTCGCAAATCATTAGCTAAAGTTGGAGAGGCGGCGCGCCGTGTTGCTGAAGAAAAAGCTGACTGGAAGAAGAACTTCCAGAAACTGTTGGAAACATACGAACTGGTGTTGAGATGACAGAGCCAAAAACAATTGCCATTGTCCAGGGCCGCATGGCTGCCTCCCGTCTTCCAGGTAAAGTATTGCGTGATTTGGGCGGAAAGCCCATGTTGGGGCGCGTAATCGAGCGTGTCCGCCGCGCCAGCGCCTTGGACATGGTGCTGGTCGCGACGACGACCGATCCATCCGACGACCCGGTGGATGCATACTGCCGCGCCCAGAACTACCCGGTCTTTCGTGGCGATATGTTCGATGTGCTTGACCGTTTCTACCAGGCTGCACTCCAGTCGAAAGCGGACGTTATCGTGCGTATCACTGCAGACTGTCCGGTGATCGACCCGCAGTTGATCGATCAAACCGTGGACGAGTTCCGCCGGTCCGGCACAGACTTCGCTGCGAACCGTCTGCCGCCACCCTGGAAGCGGACATTCCCCATCGGCCTGGATGTGGAAGTCTGCACATTCGCTGCGCTGGAACGTGCCTGGAAGGAAGCTGATCAGAAATTCCAGCGTGAACACGTGATGCTGTATTTATACGAAGGTATCCCGGTGGATGCTTTCGACATGACGAGAACTTCGCTGGCGGTCTCGCCGCGCGGGTTTCGGGTGATGCTCGTCAACCACCTGCCTGATTACGGGTCCAAGCGCTGGACGGTGGATACGCCGGAGGATCTGGCGTTCATGCAACGGGTGTATGCCCGCTTCGGAGACCGCGACGATTTTTCGTGGACGGAGGTGTTGTCCCTCTTGGAGAACGAGCCGGATCTGGCAAACTTAAACGCGGGTGTAGAACACAAATCAGCATTTGATGTTGACAGCCGTCAAAGGTGACACATTCCGCTTTGCTGAGATTTGGCAGTTAAAGAGAAATGGTCAAACGACCAAAATTATGAGGAGATGATTTATGACTCAGACTCGCATGCTTGTTACTGGCGCCGGAGGATTCATCGGCCACCACCTGGTTACTTTTTTGAAGAAAAAAGGATATTGGGTGCGCGGCGTGGACATTAAAGTTCCTGAATTTTCCAAGGTGGATGCTGACGAGTTCGAACTACTCGACCTTCGCCGCTGGGACAATTGTCTGCAAGCAACTCGCGGCATTGACGAAGTTTACGGTCTGGCTGCGGATATGGGCGGGATGGGATTTATCTCGGCGCACCATTCCGAGATCTTGCATAATAATTCGCTTATCAATACCCATACACTTGAGGCGGCACGTGTCAACGGCGTCCGGCGTTATTTCTATACATCGTCTGCCTGTGTCTATCCTGAATTTAAACAGACGGTTGCAAATGTGACACCGCTCAAAGAGGAAGATGCTTACCCTGCCCAGCCCCAAGATGCTTATGGCTGGGAAAAACTGGTCATGGAACGGCTGTGCACTCACTACCGTGAGGATTACGGAATCCAGACCCGCATTGTACGTTTCCACAATATCTTTGGTGAGGAAGGAACCTGGGACGGCGGTCGCGAAAAAGCCCCGGCTGCCATGTGTCGCAAGATTGCCATTGCCAAGCTGACTGGCAACCACAAAATCGAAATGTGGGGCGACGGCGAACAAACGCGCTCCTTCTGTCATATTTCCGATTGCCTGGAAGGTATTTATCGGTTAATGCGTTCAGACTATGTCTTCCCGCTCAACCTTGGTTCTGATCGGATGGTGACCATCAACCAACTGGCTGATATGGTTGCCGAAATTGCCGGAATCAAGATTATCATCAAGCATATTCCCGGACCGATGGGCGTGCGCGGCCGAAATTCGGACAACACGCGCCTGCGCGAAGTTTTGAACTGGGAGCCGCAGCTTGCCCTCGAAGATGGCCTCCGCCGCTCCTATGACTGGATCGAGAAACAGGTTGCTCAAAAACTGAAGACAACCATCCCTGCCTGAACAGGAATCACCATGTCGATATTGACAATATTTACGGCTCCCAAGCAGTTCACCAATCCGCATATCAATATCATCCAGCGCAATGCCATCCAATCTTGGATGCATCTGCAGGATGTCACGGTGATGCTTATTGGCGACGAACCCGGGATTGCCGAGACTGCCCATGAGTTCGGCATCCAACACGTCCCAGAAGTGGACCGGGATGACAAAGGCGTGCCAACCGTCCGATCAGTCATGGCCAAGGGGCATGCTTTCACCAATAGCCCGATGCTGTGCTATTCAAACGCCGACATGATTCTGATGTCAGACCTGGTGCAAGCTGCCCGCCAGGTAGCCGCCCAGAGGAAGGATTTCCTGATGGTCGGTCAGCGCTGGGACCTGGACCTGCCCGAGCCGGTCGATTTCAGTGGCGATTGGGAAGGGCGTCTGCATACTGAGGTGGACAAACGTGGCGAGTTTTATACCCCTTGGGGTATCGACTACTTCGTCTTTCCGCGTCATCTGTACACCGATGTGCCCAATTTCACTATCGGCCGCCCGGCGTGGGACAACTGGATGGTCTACCACGCCAGCACGAGCTGGGGGGCGGCTGTTGATGCCACGCGGTCTGTGACCGTTATCCACCAGATCCACGACTACAGCCACCTGCCCGGTAACAAACCGCCCTATGGCTCCGAGGTCGCCAAGCGCAACCTGGCCCTGGCCGGCGGGCGCAAATGTGTTTACAACGTACTGGATACCGACAAGGAGCTGATCGACGGCAAGGTCCGTTCCCCGCGTTTTCACCCGGCGCGTTTCTGTCGGCGCTTGGAGCGATATTTTGTCACCGAGAACATGGGCGGATACCGCGGCCAGCTTTCCATTCAGTTTGGGAAACTTACCCGTTATTTTGGCAAATTTCCTCGTAAGGGATAATAAAATGCGCCTCGGTCAGAACCCTGCTAAATTTATTAGTACAGTAGCCCAACCAGCGCTCGTGACGGTAACTGTGGTTAACTGTATTCCTCTTCTGAGCGGTTTTCATATGCAAAGCCTGGATGTGCTTAAGGCCTGTCTTTCCAGCTTGCGCGAGAATACAGATAATCCCTTCGACTTGATGGTCTTTGATAATCATAGTTGTCGTGAGGTAAGGGAGTACTTGAGGAATGCATTTGAACAAGGCGTGATCCAGTACCTGGTGCTTTCAGATACGAACATTGGAAAAATAGGCGCCTGGAATTTCATGTTCGGCGCCGCGCAGGGAAAATATGTTGGCTTTTCCGACAGCGATATCTACTTTCGTCCCAACTGGCTTTCCGCGTCGCTGGAGCTATTTGATGCATTTCCTGATGTTGGCATGGTCACCGGACGACCTTTGCGAACAAGGATGGAATTATCCACGGCCACATTAGAATGGGGTCGCGAGGAAAGCCATGGCATGGAAGAGGGCGCCTTCATTGACTGGGATACTTATAATGAGCATGAAAGTAGTCTTGGCCATCCGGATGAAGATATCCATAAACAGTTCCAGTCTAGAAATGATTTTCGCCTAAGTCGAGGTGGATATCGGGCTTATATTGGCGCCGGGCATTTTCAGTTTCTTACGCGTAAATCGGTGTTGGATCAAATCATGCCGCTTGAATCGGAAAAACCGATGCGTGGTGAGAGCGTTATTGAGGTCGAGATTAACAGGCTTAAATACCTGCGTCTTTGCACGGAAAAACCCTATGTCATGCACATGGGTAATTGGGTTCCAGAAACCTTAAGGCCTTCCAAGCCTCTACGTCGCCAGCATCCGTTCTTGAGAAAACTGCTCTGGAGCCGACCGATACGCTATGTTCTCCTTGGCGCGTATAGCAATATCTTTCGCTGGTATTTTGAAAATGTGGAATGACAATGCCCAAACACAGAGTGTTCATCAGCGCTGACCACGGTCTAGCTCTGGTATATTTTCTTCAATCTGATCTCATCCCCGTTCTCTTGAAAAACGGAGTGGAAGTTGTGTTGTTTACCGATGATAAAGCACGCCAGGCCATTGAAACACGCTTCGGCCAACCAGGCCTGGTTGTGGATGGGCTACGCTTGGATCTATGTCATCAGTATGCGAATACCACAGGCATGCGTGCTCAAAACTGGCTCTATTATCTGCGCTGGGTAGGCGGATCCAACCGGATCAATACGACTGCTCTGGACGGTAATATGGGTATGCTCGAATCTGGCCTGAGGGGGCGGTCCAGGCTGATGATCCCGCTATTCCGCAGCCTGGTCTGGTTAATGCGCCGTTCACGGATCATTCGGCGTATCGTGGTAAATTACCAGCGTCGATTCACCCCTGCCATCTATTCCGATCTCTTTGAAAAGTACCAGCCGGATATGGTGATTGCAAGTACCCCCGGCTGGCGCTGGGACCGTTATCTATTGCGCGAGGCATCTGCCCGAGGCATCCGCACTGTCTCTGTCATTGTCGGTTGGGACAACCCATCCAGTTATTCATTGCCAGGTGCCCCGGTGGACTATATTACCTGTTGGTCTGAAATCCAGAAGGAAGAACTCATCCTGGGCTCGGATTGGAAACCGGAGCAGGTCAACATTGCGGGTATCCCCTCCTACGACGGTTATTTTCGGAAAACATGGCTCATGTCACGAGCGGAATATTATAAATTGCACGACCTTGACCCTGAGCGGAAATTATTGTCTTATGCTTGTAGTTTCGAGACTTTTTCGCCCAATTTCCAAAACATCGCTGCGATTGCCGAACTGGTGAATAATGACGAACTTGTGCAATCCTGTCAGTTGCTCATCCGTTTGCACCCCAACCACTTTCGGCCTGGCTCGCGTTTTGAGCAGGAAGCCAATCGTGTCCGGGAATTCATCCGGAATATGCCATACGTGCAACTGGTCGAACCGGTCTCGCTGGGAGGTGGATTGGGGCATTACTCTGGCGAGGATATGGAGGAAAAAACCTCCATGATGGCCCACTCCGATATATTCCTGACGGTTTATTCCACCATGGTGGTCGAGACGGCCATCCATGACCGGCCTATCGTCAGTGTTTGCATCGATGCGCCAGGAGGCTGGAATATAACCGGGGTCTATTCGTTGCCCCTGACGGTCATAGGCGAATGGCCAACGCATCAACGGTTCCGGCGGGCGGGTGCCGGGCGAGTAGCTGTCAACCAGGACGAACTGCGCTGTCATATCAATTATTATCTTCAAAATCCACAGGCCGATAGCGAGGCTCGTCGACGTTTCGTTCAGGAAGAATGTACTTATACTGATGGCTCTGCCGGCAAGCGTACAGCAGATTATTTACTGTCATTACTGGAAGAAGGCGCATAGTGAAATTTCTGATTGCTGGACTGGGTTCGATCGGCCGGCGGCACTTGCGCAATCTGCGGGCGCTCGGGGAACAGGACATTCTCCTGTACCGGACGCACAATGCCACGTTGCCGGATGACGAGCTGTTCGGGATCCCGGTAGAAACCGACCTGCGCCGTGCTCTGGACCGGAAACCGGATGCCGTAATCGTCGCCAACCCGACCGCCCTGCACCTGGACGTGGCCATCCCGGCCGCCGAGGCCGGCTGTCACATCCTGCTGGAGAAACCGGTCTCCGCCTCGCTAGACCGTCTCGACGAGCTCCAGGCCGCCCTGCAGCGCGGCGGCGGGAAGGTGACGGGCGGCTTCCAGTTCCGCTTCCATCCCGGCCTGCAGCGCATCAAAGGGTTGCTAGAAGCGGAGGCCATCGGCACGCCCGTCTCGGCCCGCGCCACCTGGGGCGATTACCTGCCGGGCTGGCATCCCTGGGAGGACTACCATCAGACCTACGCCGCCCGCCCCGACCTGGGGGGAGGCGTGGTCCTGACCCTGTGCCACCCGCTGGACTATCTACACTGGATGCTGGGCGAGGCCGAGGCGGTGGCGGCTTTCACCGGTCAGCAGGGACTGGGCCTGGAGGTGGTCGACACCGCCGAGATTGGGATCAAATTCCGCAACGGGATGCTCGCCAGCGTCCACTTGGACTACGTCCGGCGCCCGCCGCAGCACAGCCTCGAGATTGTCGGCACCGAGGGGACGATCACCTGGGACAACGCCGACGGGGCCGTGCGCCTGGCGCAAGTCGGCCCGGACGGCAAGGCTGGCGACTGGCAGCTCTTCCCCTCCCCGCCGGGCTTCGAGCGCAACAACATGTTCCTGGACGAGATGCGCAACTTCATCGAGGTCATTCAGGGGAAGGCGGAACCCGCTTCCACACTGGAGGACGAAATCTATGCCCTGAAGCTGGCCCTGGCGGCCATGCAGGCGGGCCGGGAAATGCGCGTCGAGGAGGTTGGATAAGATGCCGAATTCTTTATTGAACCGCGTGGGAGGAGCCGCCCGCCGTCTCCTGTTCGGAGAGCCCGCGGTAAGCAAAACCATCCGCGGCACAGGCAACCTTTTTCAGGCGGAAGGCGCCCGGCTTTCGAACGTGGAGCTGGACATTGTCGGCGACCGCAACCGCATCACCATCGGCGAGGGCTGCATCTTCTACAACCTGAAATTCCACATCCGCGGCTCGAACCACGTGATCGAGATCGGCAAGAACTGCCGGTTCACGCGCAGCGGTCTGATCTGGCTCGAGGATGACGGTTGCACACTGACCATCGGCCAGGGCACGACGATGGTCGATGCCACCCTGGCCGTGACCGAGCCGGGTTCCAGGATCGCCATCGGCGAGGAGTGCATGTTCGCCAACGACATCGACGTCCGCTGCGGCGATTCGCACGCCATCCTCGACGCCGCAAGCGGGAAGCGCATCAACTATGCGGAGGACGTGACCATCGGCAGGCACGTCTGGATTGCAGCGCACACGGTCATCCTGAAGGGTGTGACCATTGGCGAGAATTCGGTGATTGCTTCAGGCGCGATCGTTACCCGGTCCTGTGACCCGGGGTCGATCCTGGCTGGGAACCCGGCCAAGGTCATCCGGAGCGGTATTTCATGGCAGAGAGAACGGATTCTGAAAAGCGAGTAGACGATGATGACGATCATGGACAAATTTAACCTGGCTGGAAAGGTCGCGGTCGTGACCGGAGGGGCGGGGCTGCTTGGGAAGGAGTTCTGCCGCACCCTGGCTGAGGCCGAGGCATCCGTCGTGGTGGTGGATTTGAACGCGGACGCATCCGTAAAGGTGGCGGCTGATTTAACAGCAGCCAGATACCGGGTCCGGGCGGCGCCGACCGATATCACAAATCCAGAATCGGTCAATGCTCTGGTTGAGTCCACGCTGAAAGCGTTCGGACGCTTGGACATCCTGGTCAACAGCGCCGCACTGGACCCGAAGTTCGACTCTGATGCCCTGGCGAAGGGGCTCACCCCGGGTCGTTTCGAAGATTACCCGCTGGATCAGTGGAACGCGGCGATGAACGTAAATCTGACTGGCATGTTCCTGGTCACGCAAGCGTGCGTGAAACCGATGTTGGAGCAAGGCAAAAAAGGCAGCATCATCAATATTTGCTCGACGTATGGGCTGAATGGACCCGACCAGCGTATCTACATCAAGGAAGGTAAACGGCTGGCCTTCAAGCCGGTTTACTACACAGTGACCAAGGCTGGCGTGATGGGTTTCACCAAATACCTGGCTGCCTATTACATGGGCACCGAGATCCGCGTCAATGCTCTGACGCCCGGTGGCGTGTACAACAACCATGATGAGACCTTCGTCGCAAATTATTCAGCCAAGACCATACTGGGCCGCATGGCGCGCAAGGATGAAATGAATGGTGCCCTGCTGTTCCTGGCCTCAGATGCCTCCTCGTACATGACCGGCGGTAACGTGGTCGTTGACGGCGGTTGGACGGCCTGGTGACAATATTGTAGGGGTACAGCCTGGCTATGCCCCCACGGAGACAAAATGAAACCGGAAATTCTCACCATCATCCCTGCCCGCGGCGGCTCAAAAGGCATTCCGCGCAAGAACATCCGCAACTTTGCGGGTTCCCCGCTCATAGCCTGGTCGATCGCTGCGGCGCGGCAATCTGAATTCGTTACGCGTATCGTCGTCAGCACTGACGACGAGGAGATTGCCGCCGTGGCCCGGTCGTTTGGGGCCGAGACCCCTTTCCTGCGCCCGGCCGAGTTTGCCCAGGATCAGACAACCGACTTGCCGGTCTTCGAGCATGCCCTGCAGTGGCTGGCGGAGCATGAAAACTACCACCCTGAGGTGGTGGTACAATTGCGCCCCACTTCGCCCATCCGGCCGCGCGACTGTGTGGACGGTGCCATCAAGATTTTGCTGGCTCACCCGGATGCCGACTGCGTACGCGGCGTGGTCCACGCGGGGCAGAACCCGCACAAGATGTGGCGGTTGCCCGGGGGCGAAAATGCCCCGATGAAAAACCTGCTGGACGTGGAAGGAATTGTTGAACCTTATAATTCCCCGCGCCAGATCCTGCCGCCCATTTATTGGCAGACCGGCCACATAGACGCCATCCGCACGCAGACCATTTTTAACGGTTCGATGAGCGGCGGGAAGATCTATCCGCTGGTTATCGACCCTCGCTATTCCGTGGACCTGGACAACCTTTACGAATGGGCCAAGTACGAATGGCTGACGACATTCGGCGGGCTGGATTTCATCTCTCCGGACAACCGCCACCGTGCGATGCCGGTGCGGATTGACCTGCTGGCATTGGATTTTGATGGCGTGGTTACTGACAACCGCGTCTGGGTCGACGAAAAAGGCCGCGAGATGGTGGCTGCTTACCGCAGCGACAGTCTCATCATCAATAAACTGAAACAGGCCGGGGTCCAGGTTGTGATCCTGTCGTCCGAAGTGAACCCAGTTGTGGCTGCTAGAGCAAAGAAGATGGGCGTCGAAGCTGTCCATGGAGTGAACATCCACGAAAAAGGAGATGTGTTGAAGGAATTGCTTGCCGAGCGGAAGATAGATCCAGCTCACGTGGTCTATGTTGGCAATGACATCAACGACCTGCCGTGCTTTGATCTGGTTGGCTGGTCTGTGGCAGTGGCCGATGCCCTGCCGGAGG
Organism: Anaerolineales bacterium; assembly: GCA_017882065.1. GTDB lineage: Bacteria > Chloroflexota > Anaerolineae > Anaerolineales > Villigracilaceae > UBA877. Next base: position 9,417 of record JADGQD010000056.1, read on the forward strand.
TCGTTCGTGCGGCTGATTATGTATTGAGCAAACCCGGTGGACACGGCGCAGTGCGTGAACTCTGTGATTTAATCCTGAGCAAGATAGAGGTCAGATAATGACACGTGAAATTAAAATCGGTAATCGGATGGTCGGCGATGGGCATCCTGCTTTTATCATTGCCGAGATCGGCATAAATCATAATGGTGATTTGGAAATCGCCAAACAGATGATCAGCGCGGCGGCCCACGCCGGGGTGGATGCGGTTAAATTCCAGAAGCGTACGCCTGAGATTGCCACCCCGCCTGCGCAGCAGAACCAGATGCGCGAAACCCCATGGGGTTATATTACCTATCTGGATTACCGCCGCAAGGTGGAGTTCGGTGATGCGGAATACCGCGAGATCGACCGATACTGCAAAGAGAAAGGCATTCCGTGGATGGTTTCGGTCTGGGATGAACCGTCTGTAGATTTCATTGAAAAGTTAGACACCCCCGCCTACAAGATCCCATCGGCCTCATTGACTGACCACAACCTGCTGCGTCACGTTCGCCGGACCGGGAAGCCGGTCATCATTTCGACAGGCATGTCTACCATGGAGCAGATCCGGGAGGGTGTGGACGCGGCGGGATCGGAGAATCTTGTCATCATGCACTGCACCAGCACTTATCCATGTGAGCCGGAAGAACTCAACCTGCGCATGATCGAGACATTACGCTGTGAGTTTCCGAACAACCCAATCGGCTATTCTGGTCACGAAGTTGGGCTGGTCCCGTCGGCGGTGGCAGTGACGCTGGGCGCGTCCGTGGTCGAGCGCCATCTCACGCTCGACCGCGCCATGTGGGGATCGGACCAGGCTGCATCGGTGGAGCCGGGCGGTTTCGAGCGGCTGGTCAAATACATCCGAGTCAGCGAGGCATCCCTGGGTGATGGCGTGAAAAAAGTGTACGAGAGCGAGATGTCATCTCTAAAGAAGCTGAGGCGTGT
>JADGQD010000205.1 GCA_017882065.1 Anaerolineales bacterium
CTGGACAAACTCCACAAGTCTGGCAACAATCTCGAAATCGGAGCGACCGTTACGTTGCAGACTTTGCTCGAATCCCCGCATACGCCCGCAGCGCTGAAAGCTGCCATCAAACTGGACGCCCCGCTCAACCTGCGCAACATGAGGACTGTGGCGGGCACGGTGGTAACATGCGACGGGCGTTCGCCTTTCGCGGCGGTGATGCTGGCCTTGGATGCGAAATTGACAGTTGTGAGCGGAGAGTCATCGATGGTCAGCCTGGGCGACTTCCTCCCCCTGCGCCAGGACATCCTACAAGGCAAAATCATTGCCAAAATCGAGATTCCTCTGCAAACCAACCTCGCCTTCGAGACCGTCGCCCGCAGCCCTGCCGACAAGCCCATCGTTTGCGCCGCTCTGGCGCAGTGGCCCTCCGGGCGGACGCGGCTGGTCATCGGCGGATGGGGAAAAGCCCCCACACTGGCAATGGACGGGAATGAAGGCTCCGTCGTGGATGCTTCGACAAGCTCAGCGCAGGCCGCGGCCCGAAACGCCGCCCACGCTGCAACCGACGAATGGGCCAGCGCAGAATATCGCATGGATATTGCTGCTGTGCTGGCAAAGAGATGCCTGGCTAAAATATTGCGCGACAAAATAGAATAAACCGTGTTCATCTGTGTATTTCTGTGACTACTCTACCCTTCGATACCATTTTTCCCGGCGACTGCCTCGAAGTTCTCGCTCAACTCCCCGAGAACTCGGTGGACCTCGTCTTCGCCGATCCGCCTTACAATCTGCAACTCTCGCAGGAACTCTGGCGGCCCAATCGCACCCGCGTCGCTGCGGTGGAAGATGGCTGGGACAAGTTTGCCAGTTTCGAAGAATATGACCATTTTACCCGTCTCTGGCTTTCAGCCTGCCACCGCGTGCTGAAAGATACTGGCACGCTGTGGGTCATCGGCACGTATCACAACATCTACCGCGTCGGCGCGATTTTACAGGAACTGGGCTTCTGGATTCTGAATGATGTGGTTTGGCTAAAGACCAACCCGATGCCCAACTTCCGCGGAGTGCGTTTCACCAACGCCCACGAGACACTTATCTGGGCCCAGAAAATCAAAGGCGCGAAGTACACCTTCAACCATCACGCCATGAAATCGCTTAACGATGATCTGCAAATGCGCTCAGACTGGACTCTGCCGCTCTGCACCGGCAAGGAACGCCTGCGCGTGGACGGCGCAAAAGTCCACTCCACGCAGAAGCCAGAAGCCCTGCTCTACCGCGTCCTGCTCTCCTCCACCAACCCCGGCGATGTGGTGCTCGATCCCTTCTTCGGCTCGGGGACGACCGGTGCGGTCGCCAGGAAACTGGGACGGCATTTCATCGGTATCGAACGCGACGAAACCTACATAAAGATCGCACAAGAACGCATCGCTGCGGTCGAACCCGCGCCCGAGGCGGCGGTCAACCTGCGAGAACTGCGCCGCCAACCCCGGGTCCCGTTTGGGGCGCTGCTGGAGGCCGGTCTACTCCAGCCGGGAGAGAGGCTGTATTTCGTTAAAAACGAGTCCATCATCGCCACAATCCTGGCGAACGGACAGCTCCAATGCGACAGCCTGACCGGTTCCATCCATGCCGTCGCCAAATCGCTCTTCGATGGCGCTCCCGCCAACGGCTGGGAATGTTGGCTATACGAAAAGGACGGACAAATGCTTGTCATCAATACCTTAAGACAAATCATCCAATCAGAAAAAGCATAGGAAAATGAAAAAACAACGCAATGCACGCAAAATTAACTGGTTCGTCCTCGGCATCCTCGGCCTGGCCTTGCTGGCCGTGGTCGCTTATTTCTGGGTGACCAATCTGATGGACTCAGCCCAATCCTACCGCTCCCCGCTGGCGAATACGCCGCCCACGCCGGGTCAGGCCCTGGGCGCACCCGTCACCCGCCGCGTCGTGGTCGTCTTGATTGACGCATTGCGCTACGATACCTCCACCAATTCCGCCGTGATGCCCTTCCTGAACGAACTGCGCGCACAGAGCGCATCGGCCACCATGCACAGCCAGCCGCCGTCCTTTTCCGCCCCCGGATGGACGACCATCCTGACCGGTGCCTGGCCGGATATCAACGACAGCCAGCTCTTCAATCCACCCGATGAGTTCAGCGCCCGCGCTTTTACGCAGGACGACCTCTTCGCCGCCTCCCAGCGTGCCGGGTTGAATACTGCCGTCTCCGGCTACTCGTGGTTCGAGGGAATGCTCGCCAACAGCGGCGTGGATGCCGGTTTCTACACTCCCGGCGAAGACAACGCCGCCGATATCGAAGTGGTAAACGCCGCCCTGCCCTGGCTCACCGAAGACTATCAACTGGTGCTCATCCATCTCGACCAGGTGGACTATGCCGGACACTACCAAGGCGGACCGCGCGGCCCGAACTGGAACGCGGCTGCCACGCGCGCCGACAGTATGGTAAGTGAAATCGTAGCGAAACTGGACCTGACACAGGATACCCTTCTCGTGATCTCCGACCATGGACAGATTGACCGCGGCGGGCACGGCGGGCCGGAACCGATCACGCTGGTCGAGCCGTTCATGCTGGCCGGAGCCGGGGTTATCCCCGGCAATTATGGCGACGTGAACATGGTGGATATCGCACCCACGCTTGCCGCCTTGCTCGGGACGAATATCCCGGCCAGCAACCAGGGTCACGTCCTGACGGATATGCTTACCCTGACATCCGAACAAGATGGGACAATCCAGGCTGCACTGAAAGCACAGCAATCCCAACTATTTACCGCCTATACAACTGCGATCGGTTCGAGTGCCAGGGTAGGAGCCGGTGAAATCGTCTCTGCAACACAGGCTGCCATGAACCAGGCGCGCCTGGCCCGCCTGGGGAGCGAGCGCATCTGGCGTAACGTGCTGGCTGCCTTTCTGGCCATCCTGCCCGGCTACCTGTTGTTCCTTCGCAAAGACAAGAAACTCCTCTGGTTGATGGCAGGTGCAGTGCTCTATGTTCTGCTTTTCAATCTGCGCTATGCTGTCATTGATGGACGAACCTACTCGCTTGCCTCCGTCGAAGGTGCCACCTGGCTCATAATCTACGGCGCCACGACTGCGGCGGTTGCTGTTATTCTCGGCTGGCTGGTCCCTATGTTTGGACTGCGTGCCTTCAAGGCTGGTCCGCGTAAGGCTGCCGAAACCGCACTT
>JADGQD010000206.1 GCA_017882065.1 Anaerolineales bacterium
AGGTCGGCGTAACGCATGTATTTCCAAATGCTCTCGTCCCGCCCGGCAAGAGCCAGCGCCGGAATGTGCGCCTCGCTCAGCGGTTCCAGGTGCACAACCTTGCCGGTCAGGGTGACGGGCGTTTTCCACAATTCTTCGGCGTTCATTTCTCCTCCTGCGTCGGCAGGTACGGCATCTGCGGACCAGTGACACCCATAAACTCGGATAATGCCGCTCGCATAGCCGTCCGGTCATCCCAGGGGAACTCGGTCGTTCCAAAGCACATAGACTGTTCATGCCCTTTTCCAAAGGCCATGACAATATCACCGGGTTGCGCCAACCGGACCCCAAACCGGATCGCCTCGCCCCGGTCAGGGACGCGCCAGAAGGTTTTTTCTTCCTCCCCGCCCTTCGCACGGGCACCCACGGCCATCTCCTCGAGAATCCCATTCAGCGACTCGGTGCGCGGGTCTTCAGCGGTCAGGATGCTGACATCCGCCAGTTCCGCCGCGACTTCGGCCATCATGCGGCGTTTCTCCTTATCGCGCAGTCCCGCCGAGCCGAAGATGACAATGACTTGCTTGTCAGTCATTTTTCTGACTGTCTCAATGGCTACCCGCAGCGCATTGGGCGTATGGGCAAAATCCACGATGGCGGAAAAAGGTTGGCCCAAACCTATCCTTTCCATGCGACCCGGGATGCCGGTCATTGCGGCGATGCCGCGTGCCGCGATTTCGGGGGAAATGCCCAGACCGCGCACGGCAGCCGTCAGCGCGGCGAGACAGTTCGAGACGTTGTACTCTCCCACCAGCGGGCTGGTCACCGGGACGCGGAAGCCCTGGCCAACTGCGTCGAAGTGGATGCCCTGCGGGGAATATTTTACGGAGTCCGCCTGGATGTCTGCAGCCACGTCAAGGCCGTAGCAGACCTGAGGTCCGGGGGCGATGCGGGAAAGGGTTTCGTATGATGAATCGTCGCGGTTTAGCACAGACATGCGGGGGTTGCCCTGTGGCTTGGACAATGTTTTTTCCAGAGATTGGAACAAGCGCGCTTTGGCAGCGCGATAGTTCTCGTAAGAGCCGTGCTGGTCAAGATGTTCATGGGTGATATTGGTGACAACCCCGACATCAAACTCGCAGGCGTCCACACGGTACTGCGCCCAGCCATGCGAGGTGGTTTCGAGCACTACGTGGGTGAGACCGGCAGCCACCATGCGAGCAAGGTAGCGTTGCACATCGGGGGCGTCGGGCGTGGTGACGTGGAAGCCGGTGTCGAGGACTTCGTCGCCGATAACGGCATTGACGGTGGAAATCAGCCCGGCCTCGAGACCGGCAGCCAACAGGATTTGGTAAAGCAGGTTGCAGGTGGTGGTCTTACCATCTGTACCGGTGACACCAATAACGGTCAACTTGCGGCCCGGATTGCCGTAGAAGGCCGCTGCCAGCCAGGTAAGTGCCTGGCGGGAATTTTCGACCTGTGTGTAAGGCACGGACAGGCAGCTCAAGGCTTTATCTCCCACAACCGCTGCCGCGCCGCGTTGGATGGCATCCGGGATGAAATCGTGCCCGTCCGCCGAGCCGCCTTTCATGGCAACAAACAGTTCCCCCGGCTGGACGAGACGGTTATCCATCGCGATACCGGTAATCCGGGTATCGCCAGGTTCGCCCGCCAGAACTTTCAGGGGAAATTGTCCGAAAATGGTGGCCAGAGTCACAGAATTGGCTGGATCGGTGTTCATCTTCATTCTCGCCTTTACTCCCTAGCACCGCCCGTCACATCGTCCCGGTGACCTTCCGGGAAGGCTGGCGTGCAGTGGGTGCAAGTTCTTGCAATTAAAGACGAAGAGGGTTCTGACGCATTATTTTACGCCAAAACCCTCCATCAGTCAGGGGGGAATATTACTTCAACGACTTGCGCAGATCTTCGAGTTGACCCGACACCGAGCCGTCGAGAACTTTGTCGCCTACGCGGATGACCAGCCCGCCCAGAATCTGCGGATCGACGCGGAACTCGACGTTCGTCTTTGCGCCCATCTTGTCCAGCACGTTATTCTTGATGGAGGCCTGTTCCTCTTTGCTTAACGGCAGAGCGGAGGTCACTTCGGCAGAGTCGCCAGTCAGGTCAGTACCTTCCAGCAATACAAGCTTACCGGACTTAACACCCGAGAAGAACTCGTCCAGCAGGGCATGCTGACGCTTGGCGTCCATCGCCTCACCAATGAGTTTCTGCGCCGCAGCTATGGAGAGAGCGGCCACCTGCCCACGCAGGTCGGCCAACATACGATTGCGCTCTTCTTCAACCTCGGTCATGACCGTTTCACGTTCTTTTGCGATCTCTTTTTCAGCCCCAGTTTTCACGTCAACCATGGCGGCATCCGCCCGTTCGGTGGCCTCATTGAGAATATGAGCGGCCTTGGCCTGTGCATCGTTAATAATTTTTGAGGCATCTTGCTCAGCATTCGCGCGCGCCTCAGCCGCGATGCGGGCATCTTCGAGCCCTTGTTCAAGTTTCATGCGTCGCTTCTCTAACATTCCCAGAAGAGGTTTTACGATCCACGCTCTCACGACGACCAGAATAATGGAAAAACTGATGATTTGTACAATTAAATAGCCTAAGTTTAGACCCAGTTGTGCCAAGGGAACCCTCCTTCTATATGCTTCAGCAATCTGCTGAACTAGCCAACGACGAAGAGGATGAGTAGGGCGACGACCAAACAATAAATAGCCACGGCTTCTGCAAAAGCGATGCCGAGGATCATGTTGGTCTGGATGGTACCGGTTGCATCGGGGTTGCGGCCCATCGCCTGGACGGCACCGCTGGTCACAATACCGATGCCTGCACCTGCGCCGATGGCGCCGATCATGGCCAGGCCTGCGCCAATTAACTTTGCTGCAATGATGATATCGCCAGTCACACCATTCATAAGAATTACCTCCGTGTATGGATTCGGGCGGGAATTCCGCCGCTAGGATATGGTTACGCGGGCTGTTCCTCGCCCTAACTTATACATGCGCTTCTTTTTGCTCGCCATGACCCTGCGTGGCTTGCGCCATAAAAGTCATTGTGAGCAAACCAAACACAATCGCCTGGATTGCACCCACCAGGAATTCAAGCAGGTAAAACGCCGAGGGGAAGATGGCAATCGCCCCAAGCAGGGAACCCATAACGAACAACAATACCGAACCGGCGAAGAT
>JADGQD010000057.1 GCA_017882065.1 Anaerolineales bacterium
AGATTTTCCTGTCCGCGCCCACAATAGCGGCAGGTACCGTCGGTAGCTCCCAGCCAGGGCACGCCGACCCGTTCCCCGGTCCGGAAGCGCTTCGCCCCCGGTCCGGCCTGGATGACCGTCCCGACGATTTGATGTCCCAACACCAGCGGCAATTTCGGTTCGCTCAGTTCACCGTCCACGATATGCAAGTCGGTGTGGCAGACGCCGCAGGCATGGACTTTGAGCAGAACCTGTCCCGGTCCCGGCTGCGGGATGGGCAATTCAACCAGTCTCAACGGCTGGCCTGGCGCTTCGAATAGCATGGCGCGCATGGTTTGCATCTCGGCTCCTTTCAGGGTGTGGGCAGAAACGGTGTGACATCATGACCGTCGCGCCAGGCCACAAGGAATGGGAACGGGTCCACTTCGCCGCGGCGGGCGCGCCAGTCCTCGGGATAGGTGGGATGCGAAATCCCGAAGTGAACATGGGATGGGGTGGCACGGGCATTGCCGGTGTGACCAACGTAGCCGAGCACTTGTCCCGCAGCTACCCGCACCCCGGGACTGATCCCCGGTTCGATGGCCGACAGGTGCGACCCATAGTAGCGCACGCCATCGTCCCCGAGGATGGCGACGCATAACCCGCCGCGCAGGGTCAGATCATCGTGCTCCGGGTCCCAGAGGTCTTCGTAGGAGACGAAGTCAACCACGCCGTTCATTACGGCGACAAACCTTGCCCCTTCCGGGGCGATGATATCCGTGGCCGGATAACCGTGACTGGCTACGCTCTCAGCGAAATCAGCCACGCTCGATGGCTGGACCGGAAAAACACAGGTCCATGAAATCGGAGTCTCAATGGGAGTTTCAGTCAGTGTTTCGGTCGGTGTTTCGGATGGCGTGACCGTGAGCGTTTCAGTGTCATCTGGGGATGGGAAAGGAGTGAGAGTGAGGGGCAGGAGAGAAGGGGGGACTGTAACGGTGGGAAGAGGTGCGGAGGTGGGAGAGGGAAGCGGTAAAGGGATGCCCAGCATCGGAGAGCAACCGGCCAACAGAAATCCGAGAATCAGAAGAAGGCTCCGTTTCATGGTTCAAGTCACCTTTTTTTGTGCAACGCTTCCAAGTCCGGGATGTCCTGCGCGGCTCGGCGCAGAATATCGAAGGCAGTATCCGTCAGCAGGTCCAGGCGCATTGCAGCAACCGGTTCTCCGATATCGGCTTGTTCAAGTATTTTGATGATATTGCCGCGCAATCCGCTGGCGCGCCGCGCCCAGCGCGAGTCAACCGAAAGCCGTTCCAGACGGGCGGCGAGCAGGCGGAGTAGTGCGATTGGCTGGTTGTCAGTCACGAGGGTATTATAGCGTAAGGCGACCCATCGTCAGGATGGATCGCCTATTGTTTAAATACCGGCAGTGAGCGACCGGGGGTTTAATCTTTGATTTCTTTGAGCAATTTTCGGGTAGTCTCGATGAGTTTCGAGCGCACTGGGCGGGCATCCTGACCGGCTTCCTGCATTCCCAGAACGATGCCACCGACCACCGGGGGGACAGTCAGGCGAATCAATCTGGCTCCCGGCGCAGTGCGTTGGATAGTCGCGCGCATACTCTCGGTCATCAACGGATGCCCGTCGTACAGACTGCCGATCAGTACAATATCGAAGACCTCTTTTTGCAGATCAAGTTGGTTAATGACGCTGACGGCCATCATCCCCAGTTCGCTGCCCGCCCAGCGGATGACTTCCAGGGCTTGCGGGTCGCCCTGCCGGGCAATCTCGAAGACAAGCAGGATCATGGCCGGGTTGAAGGCGAAGCGGCCCAGGTACACCCCTTCGACCAGGTCATCCAGGTCTTTGGCTCCGGTTTGCTGTAAAAAGGCGGGAGTAAGGGCGGTAGTGATTCCGCGTTTGACCCACTCGAAAGTGACGGCGCGCATCGCGCGGGCAAGGATGTCGAAGCCTCCGGCAGCTTCCCCGGACCAATGACTGCCGCCACCCACCACGCGGCCTTCCCGCTGGTGGTCCTTGCTCCAGCCGCGGCAGTTGCAGCCGGTACCCGAAACGACCGAGATGCCCCATCCTTCTGCCGCGCCAGCCAGAATCCCAAGAGTGGTGTCATTGACGATCTCCAACGGACACGGCAGTTTCAAAGGCTGGATGGCGTCCAGGTGAGCCTGCCGCTGGCTGGGCCAGTCGTAACCAGCCAGTCCCATCCCCGTCCCGGCAATTTGTGAGATTCTGATTTTTGCCATCTCAAGGGCCTGGGTGGTGATATCGAGCAGGTTTTTGGTGAGTCTGTCGTAGCCGACCGACTCCCAGTTACCGGGGCCGGCCAGGCCAAAGCCGACGGCCTCACCGGTCTCATCTGCGATCAGGGCGTGCGTTTTGGTCCCGCCTGCGTCTACACCGAGAAAATATCTCATTTCTTTTCCTCTATCACGGGATTTTCCAAAAGCGCTCATTTCCAGAACTGCGGCAGATATTCTTTATAACTGGTCAAATAATCATCCAGAATCTGCTTAGCGAGTTCGAAATCGTTAACCACCGGGTCGAGCAGGAGGCATTGCAGGGCTTTCTCGCGCGAGCCTTCGACGGCCGCGTCTACGCATAACTGGGCGACGGTGACTTCGCGGCGCAGGATTTCGGCCACCGGTTCGGGGAACGCTCCAACGTGGACCGGGTGGATGCCGTCACCGTCCACCACCACCGGCGTCTCTACTGTACAACCGAGCGGCAGGTTGGTGATCTGTCCCTGATTGGACAGGTTGGCCGCCAGGTGGTAGCGCGTACTCGCTCCGGCCACGTTCTCGATCATCTCCAGTGCACCCTCGGAATCGGTATCTTTCAGGCCATCAATCGTTGCCTCGCCGTCGGCCATGCTTTTAAGTCTCTCGTGTTCGAACTCGCGCAAAGCGGCGTTCATATCCCAGTCGTAGAGCGGGAGGTGGTACTTTTCCCAGGGCTTGGTGGCCGGGTCCGAGACCCAGGGCAGGTACTCGCACAGATGGCTGTCGCCGGGAACGGGGAACAGGCCAAAGGCATCGAAGACGCGCCTCGTCAGGGGCTCAAAGGCCGGGTCCAGTTCGAAGAAGCGTTTCTTGAAGAGCGGATAAAGGTCTTCGCCGGTCTGCCGGTCGCGGATGGAGATGATCCAGGAGAAGTGGTTCAGCCCGGCGGCGCGAATATCCACGCGTGGGACGATCTGCGTTTTGACCTGAGTGTGGAGCGGGGCCTGCATGGGATCAGCGTGCATCCCAACGATGCCCTCTGGCACCTCGATACCCAAGTCTTTGGCCAGGGCAATGCCCACCATCGTGTAGCCGATGAAAATCTGGTGGCACAGACCGACGGCCTTGATTTTAGTATGGCGGTTGACCGCGTCGCAGATGCGGATCATCGGGTTTGTAAAATTGATGAACCAGGCATCTGGGCACGCCTGCTCCATGTCATGGGCGATCCCCATCACCGGGCCGATATTACGGGCTGCGTGGGCAAATCCACCCGGGCCGCCATTCTCGGCGTACGGCTGCCGGACCCCGTACTTGAGCGGGATTTCAAAGTCTTTTCTCCACAGTCCTTCGCGTGCCCCAACTTCGATGGCCGAGACGACAAAGCCCGCGCCTTCGAGTGCTTCTTGATGATGGGTGTGGGCGGTGATGGTGATGCCAGAATCCCACTCGCGGTTTAGCCGTTCAGCCAGACGTCTAACAGTATCGAGCGTTTCGAGATTATGGTCAACGAGTGCCAGCGTGGAGCCGCGCAGTTTTTTGCTACGCACCAGGGCAGAAAGCGTATTTTCCCCAAAGGAGGCGCTGCCTGCGCCGATGACAACGATTTTGGTTGGGAGAGTCATAGTAGTCACCACATTGGATAAACATGAATTTTCTTCGTGTTCTTCGCATCCCTAGGTCCCATTTTTATTGGATTGCGGTTATTGGACGGTCAATTCATACCAGTTCTCGCCGAGTGTTTTGCTGCTCGAGGTGATAGTTACCATTAGCTTGTACTTCCCCGGCCCAAGCGATGGCAGAGTCAATTTGGTCTCTGCCGAGACCCCATCGGCAGGGATGTGCACTGGGAAGGTAGCTGAGGCAATATCGCCCATCCCACCTTCCAGGCGCCAGTCGCAGGTCGCACCGGGGAGGGCTTGCGCCAGGTCGTTGACGACGCAGAACGACACCAGGATCGCTTTGCCGGCTTCCATATTATCCGGCAGCCTAAAACTGGGCAGAACCGGCTGCATGGATCGCCGCAGGGCGTCAAAGGCGGGCTTTGGGGTCCGCCAGTAATCCACCACCGACCAGGTCACGGCGGGCCAGGGGTCGCTGAAATCGAACTGGAAGAGACCGGTGACTTTGGTGTACTTGGCGCGCCGGTAGCATTCCGTGGCATATTGAATGACCCAACTCTGATATGCCTGGCTGTTGGCAATAAATTGATCCAGCGAGACGCCCAAGGCGATCCCGTTATCGAAGGTCTCGGCAGGCTGGAAATCATGGAAGCGCCAGGTTTCCCAGACTTCACGGGGGTGGTGCAGTTCCTCCGGCGTTTTCTCGATGGGTGGAATGTTTTTGTAAGTAGAGCGCTCCATTTTTATGCCCCAGGCTTTCATCCACTCCTGGATGGATTTCCAATGGTTCTTTTCGGTCAAATTCCACAGGGACGTGCCAAATTTGATCAGAGTTTTTGTGGTCGTACTGATCTTTTTCTGAGAGTCGAGCCAGCCTTTGAAGCGCACTAATTCAGAGTAACCGGCATCCGGTCCGAACTGCGGTAACATGCGCTGGACGTTTTGTCTGACCGGCAGCCCCTGCGCTCCGTACTCGGTTACGAAAGGAGCGGCAGGCAGATTCTGATAGTCGCGCCAATGGCCCACATACCAGCCGGGATAGGTGTGCCCATCACCGGTGCCGGAGTTGCGGTGAACGTAGCGCGCCGGGTCGAGTTCGCGAACAACCGCTTCCAGCCGCGCATCCAGGTCGCGGTTGTGGGCTGGATCATAAAGACCGCCCGCCTGGCCCGCCATCCAGGGTGCATCCCAGGGACTTTCGTTGTGACAGCACCAGGCGGCGATGGATGGGTGGTTGTACAGTCCGGTAACCATAGCCCGCATCTGGCGTTCGGCCTCGGCGTGGAATTCCGGTTCGTCCGAATAGCCCCATTGGAATGGGAAATCCTGCCAGACGAGCATCCCGGCCCGGTCACAGGCTTCGTGGAATTCGGGCGGCAGCACATGGGCGTGGACGCGCAGGATGTTCAGGTTGGCTTGCTTTGCCAGGGCCACATCGCGGGAGTAGAAGTCACCGCCCGCGCCACCGCCAAATGGGTGTTCCTTGCCGCCGGCCGCTTCCAGGAAAAGCGTTTCAGCCAGCCACTGGGAAGGCAGATAGTTCGAGCCGCGCGGAAAGTAAGATTGGCCGTTGATGAACCAGCGGAAACCAGCCTCCACCCGGACGGTGCGAAAGCCAAACAGGCTGGAGCGGGAGAAAGTCTCCTTGGTGGAAACCAGCGAAGCCGATACATCGTACAAGTGTGGAAATCCCCGGTCCCAGGGCTGCCAGGGACGAATGTCTTTGACAGACATCTGAATTGAGTGGACGCTCTCGCCTTCCGGCAACTCCAGTGTGAACCTGCCAGTCTGAGTCTTGCCTTTGAAATTCTCGGGGGCGCAACGGACCTCGAGCTGGGCGCGCTGTTTCCGGGTCCGGTTGCGCACCGTGAGTTCGGCGTGAAGGGCGGGGGGCTGAGTGTCCATGTCCGCGCGCAGGAGCAGACGGTCGATCGTTACTGCACCGTGCTGCTCGAGATAGACACGGTTCCAAATTCCGCCGGTGTTATAGGATTGACCGACAGGTTCCCACCCTCCGCCAGGACGGCAGTCATGGTGGTTGAGTACTCCCTTGATGAGGCGCTTGTGCAAATGCCAGCCATCTGGTCCGGGCGTTTCGTAAGGGCTCTCGACTCGCACGGCCAGAGTGTTTTTCCCGGAGCGGAGCGTTTCGGTCACATCGAAAGTGAAGGGTTCGAAATAGCCGGTATGATGCCCAAGGTGCTCACCGTTGAGGTATACATCGGCGAAATAATCCACGCCATCGAAATGGAGGGTGGTAAACTCCCCGCGCGTGCGGTGGCGGAATTCATGGCGGAACCAGACGACACCGTGATGGTCAAGCCCGCCCAGGAACCAGTTTTGCGGAATGTTCATGCGCGGCCAGGCAGAATCGTCAAATGCAGGCTTGCTGAATTGTGGATGATCTTCGGCGGAATAGCGCCATAAGCCGTTCAGATAGTTGCTGATGAAAATCTCCTGATTTGGAATATTTCTATTTTACACTATCCCTTGATGCCGGAAATGACCACGCCCTGGATGAACAGTCTCTGCGCAAAGAAGAACATCAGAATGGGTGGGATGACCATTAAAGTCGAGGCGGCCATTAACAGGTTACCTTGGTTGGTATAGACTGCGTTGAACGATTGCAAACCGAGCGCCAACGTCCAGTGCTCCTGGCTCTGCAGGTAGATCAAGGGGGCATAGAAATCGTTCCAGGCATAGAGCACAGTAAAGATGGTCACGGTTGCCAGTACCGGGTAAGATTGCGGGATGATGATGTGCCAGAGGATGCCGAACGGTCCGCATCCGTCAATCCGCGCGGCGTCGTCGAGTTCGGTTGGCAGGGTCATGAAGAACTGGCGCAGCAGGAACACATCCCAGGCGTTGGCGAAGAAAGCTGGCACGATCAATGGCAGGAGGGTGTCATACCAGCCGATTTTCTGGAAGACGATAAAGGTCGGTATCAGGGTCACCTGCGGAGGCAGCATGATCGTCGAGAGCAGCAGCAGGAACAGGATCGGCATGGCTTTTGAGCGGAAGCGGGCAAAGCCGTATGCCACGAGCGTGCAGGAGGCGACCGTGCCGATGGTGCCAAACACCACCACGATCATGGTGTTAAGCAGGTAGTGCCCGAAGGGTACTTTGGTGACCGCGCTGACGAAGTTCTCCCAGTGCAGTTTAACCTGCGTGACGCGTGTACCGGAGGCAACGGTCAGCTCATAACTTTCGGAAGGGTTGTCAGGATTGACGAATGTTCCTGTCCCACCCTGCTTGTCCAAAAGCGCCAGCTGGCGCATTTCCCCGTTGACTGGAATATCATACAGGAAATATTCCTGCCCGTCGATCGTCACATGCACCTGGTCGGTCGGGATCCACTGCGGAGGGTAGGTATTGACTGCATCCCGCGGTTTGAGAGCAGATACCATCATCCAGCCCAGAGGTGTGAGCACAACCAGCATGCCGATAGAAAGCAGGATGGTGGAGACGATCTGATTGATCCGTTCGTGAGTCTTTTTATTCATGCCCATGGTGTCCCTCACTTGTTATGAAGCTCGCCTTCATAGTAAACCCAGGCAGATGAACTGCGTAAGACGAGCAAGGTCAGCAGCAACACGATCACAAACAGCACCCAGGCCAGTGCGGAGGCATAGCCCATATTCATATAGCGGAAGGCATTGCTATAGAGATATACATTGTAGAATAACGTTGATTTGGCCGGACCCCCAATCCCTCCGGTGAGACCGCTGGTCAGCACGTACACTTCGGTGAAATACTGGAAAGTCCCGATGATGCCAATGATCAGGTTATACAAAATGACTGGCGACATGAGTGGCACCGTAATGCGGAAGAATTGCTGCCAGCCGTTGGCCCCATCGAGTTGGGCAGCTTCATAGAACGTGGTAGGAATGCTTTGCAAACCGGCTAAGTAGATGATCATCCCGCCACCCACACTCCACAGGCTCATCAATATCAGCGCCGGGACCGCCCAATCCGGACTGGAGAGCCAGCCGGGCCCGCTAATGCCAAATAGCCCCAGAAACCAGTTCAGGATGCCAAACTTAGGATTGAAAATAAGACCCCACAAGATGGCCACCGCCACGCCCGCCAGGACTGAGGGAATATAGAATACAGTCCGCCAGAAGGCCAATCCCGGCACCTTTTGGTTGAGCAAGTAGGCGAGCGCAAAGCCAAAGACGAGGTTCAGCGGGATGGCAATCACCGCGTAGGTGGCAGTGATCCCCAGCGAATGCCAGAAATCAGGGTCGTTGGTGAAAAGTTTGATGTAATTGGATAGCCCGAAATTTGTCGGTGGGCTGACAATATTATAGTCTGCAAACGAAAAGACTAGCGACGCGATCATCGGCCCAACCGTGAATAATAAGAATCCGATGATCCAGGGGCTGATAAAGAGGTAGCCCCATAGCGACTCGAGCCGCCGCAGGGGCAAGGGTTTGGATGCTTTATTCATGTAGTTGTTCCAGGCATAATGTGGAACGTTGTTCCCTCTCCGCATGGGAGAGGGAACAACGTATTTTCAGACTGGCTTATGGATGAGCCGCCCAATACTCAACCAGATAGCCTTGCACTTCCGCTTGCAGGTCGTTCATTACCTGCTGGACGTCGCTGCTATCGCCGCTGAGGATGCGGCTCATGGCATTTTCTGTAGCATCCCAGATTTTCGAGTAGTTTGGCACCCATGACTCGTTATTGGGTGATGCATCCATATAGTTGATGGAGTCGATGAACACTTGGAAATCCACGTTCGGATATTCGGCGCTCAGCGAATCAACCCAGCCACTTGCCAGGGATTTCCGTGAGGGAATACAGCCGAAGATGCCGCACAGGCGGCTTTGCATTTCGGGCTGCATCAGCCACTTGGCAACTTCCCAGGCCTGGTCGGGGTGCTTGGAATGCCCCGGGATGGCAAAAGTATCGGCGTTGACCGGTGAAACCACATCACCGTGCGGCCCGGCTGGAACAGCAGCCACGTTCCAGTTGCCGGCAGTGGTGAAGTTCGGGAAGGCATAACTGGACCAACTGAAGCACTCGAACATGGCCACCTTACCGCTTTCAAAGGTGAAATCCATGCCGGTGAAGGTTGAACCTTCATCCACGCTGGAGGGGCGAACGTGCGAGGTATAGATCGAATCGTACAGGAACTGCATACCCTCCAGGTAGCCATCCGTATTCATATTTGCAGTCTTGAAATCGTCGGACATACCCAGAGGATTCCCGCCGAATTTGCCTGGCACGGTGCGGAAGGGTCCGCACCAGCCACCCCAGCCCCACTGCGTGATCTTGGTCGGGTCGAAATTGGGCGACGCTGCATTGTTGCCATTCTCGTCAAGCGTCATCAACTTGGCCGTTTCGATCATCTTTTCCAGTGTCCAGGTTGTGTCGCCGTACTGCTTCGGAGGATAAGGCACATTGGCGGCGTCGAATAGATCTTCATTGAAGAAGGTCACCGATGGGTAGACTCCCAACGGCACGCCGATGGTCTTGTCGTTGAAGTTCAACAACTGCAAAGAGGGACCATAGAAGTCGCTGGTATCGTAGGTGTCGCGCTTGACGTACGGGCTGACGTCGATCCACTCGTCATAGAATTCGGCGATACCCTGAATGCCGATCGGAAAGGCCAGATCAGGGGCAAGGTCGCCTGCCAGCAGGGTGGAAAACTTGGAAGTGTGCTCCTCCCAGGTTGAGAACATGAACTCGATCTGGATATCCTTGTGACTGGCATTATATTCCTCAGCGATTGTATTCAGCGCTGCCATGGAGTCGGGATCCGAACCGGCGCCGAAGCCGACAAAGATCGTGATCTTGACAGGTGCATTTCCCCCCGTCTTGGGTGTACAGGCAGTGAACAGCATCAAACCCGCCATGAACAGTACAAAGACCAGGTACAAACGTTTCCTAAGCATACTCTGCTCCTTATGAAGATAATCGGATTGGTTGGGTGGATTTATGGTGGTCAGAATAAATTTCCGGTGCCCTCCTTGTTCAATCCCGGCATCCGCACGATTCGCGGATGACCAGTTCGGTTGGTAGAATCAGACGCGGCTCTGCTTGTTCCCCCTTGAGCAGGTGCGCCAGTATATGGACAGCATCACGCCCCACCTGTTCGGTTGGAGCGCGGACGGTGGTTAGAGCCGGGGTCAGCGTGCTGGCAAAAACCTGGTCGTCAAAGCCGGCCACGGCGACATCCTCCGGTACCCTCCGGCCCGCTTGCCTTAATGCCAGGTACACTCCCACTGCCGCATCGTCATCGCCGGCAAAGACGGCGTCGAATTCGACTCCATCCAGCAGCATCTGTTCCATGGTC
>JADGQD010000058.1 GCA_017882065.1 Anaerolineales bacterium
CGGCACCGACGCCCTGCGCTTCACCCTGCTGGTCGGCTCCACGCCTGGCAACGATATGAGCCTGAGCCTGAAAAAGGTGGAAGGCAACCGCAACTTTGCCAATAAAATCTGGAATGCGGGGCGCTTTGTGATCAGCGCTATCAATGGCCTTTCGACCGACCGCGGACCGCAGACCACTGACCATAGCATCCCCTTTGGGGATCGTCCGTCATCCATTGTCGAGGGTCAGTCTGACTGGACTCTTGCCGACAGTTGGATTTGGGCGCGCCTGCAATCTCTCGTCCGCGAAGTGGAGCGCCTGTTCCAGGCTTATCAATACGGCGAGGCTGGACGCCAGATCTACGAGTTCTTCTGGAGCGACTTCGCCGACTGGTACGTGGAAGTGGCGAAACTGCAAATGGCTTCAGGTGGCGAACGTGCCTTCTACACTGCGCAGACCCTGGCGCGCATCCTCGACATTTCCCTGCGCCTTCTGCACCCCATCACACCTTTTGTGACCGAGGAACTGTGGGGTCACCTGCGGCGCGCCCTGCTGGCTTCGTCGCTGGCTGAGTTGGCGAAAGACTGGCCCAAAGCACTGATCATTGCCTCCTGGCCGGAGCCGCGCCCCGCAGAAGACGTGGTAGTCCCGGATCCAGCACGGGACTGGGAAGCCGCCAAAGTTGCGGACTTTGCGCTTATTCAGGATACGATCCGCTCGATACGCAACCTGCGCGCCGAGAAAAAGGTCAGCCCGGCGAAGCGCATCCCGGCCACGATTGCTGGCGGGGTGAAGACTGCTCTGTTGAAAGAGCAGGCGGGAGTCGTCGCGGCCCTGGCCGGACTCGATCAATCTCTCCTCTCGATTCTTGAATTCCTCCCGGCGAAGCCGGAAAACAGCATTGTCCTGGTTGCCGGTCCGGTGGAAATATACATCCCGCTCTCTGGCATGGTGGACCTGGGCGCGGAGCGCAACCGGCTCCAGAAGGAACTGGCCGAGTCCCAGGTCCAGATAGACCGGCTGGAGATACTGCTTGGCAGTGACTTTGCCAACAAGGCCCCGGCCGCGGTCGTCCAGAAGGAACGCGAGCGGCTGGCGGCCTTCCAGGAGACGGCTGCCAAGTTGAAAGCACAGCTGGGGCTTTGATGCCAAAAGGCCTTTGGAGCCATTTCTCGGAATGCTCTCCCGAGGGATGACTCCCACTTTTTCTAAAAAAGGAGGCTGTTGAATTATTTGCCGGCAGATTTGCTCGATACTGGCTGGATGATTGTTGTTTTTTATATGTATTTAGTGTACACTTTACTTACTTTAAAGAATGATTGATAATATCCGCTTGAAGGTTGAAATCATGTGGTCTCTAACAATTACCAACCCTAGAAGTGAACCACTACAGATTAAATTAACACCCGGGAAGATGTTGATTGGGCGCCTGGTCACCAGCGATATTGTAATCAATGATGTTGCTGCCTCCCGACGGCACGCCGAGATCTATTTTGATTCAATGTCTGAAGTGGTATCAATCAACGATCTTAAAAGCTCAAATGGCACTTATGTCAATCGCCAGAAGATAACCGGGTTTTATCGCTTGCAGAATGATGATGTTATTCGCATTGGTCAGACTGTAATGCACCTGACGAATATCACCAACACAGCAGCTGACCAGATGAGTATTTCCGGTACGCGCCACTTCACACATGAATTGGTTCTGGAGGCCGTCGATGAGCACCCCATCCTTTTGTACGAAATCACAGAGAAGCTAAATACAGTTGTAAATATCGACGAGGCAATCAGCCTGGTCATCGACCTGATCAAACGAGCAATGGGAGTGGATGTCTGTGAGATAATCCTGGCCCAACACTTTAACAAAATAAAAATGGAGGGTGCAGATAATTTGAAGGTAAAGGTTATCCGGAATTCTTCTGTAGAAGTAAGCCCTCTGGCTCTATGCGTTCCGGTAATTAGCAGTGAGAAACCCCTTGCACTGATCTATTTGGAAAAGAATCGCCCGGGAGCCATCCCCTTTGATAAACGTGATATGCAATTGGCCGTTGCAATAAGCCATCAAACCGCCCTGACCATGGTGAGAATAGAATTACTTGAAAAGATCCGTAAAGAGGGGCAGGTCAAGCAACTCTTGTTGCGTTTTGTCTCGCCAATTGAAGCCGAGGACGTATTAAAAGACTACTTGAAGACAGGAAATCTTCCAGATCTTTGCGAGAAAAAGGTCACGGTTCTATTTGTTGAAATCGCTGATTCGACAGGATTTTCAGAACGAATAGGCCCGAAAAAATTTTCATCCTTTCTCAATACTTTTTATCAATATGCCACACAGGTTGTGTTCAAGAAGGGCGGGATGGTTAAATATCTGGGAGATGGGGTGCTGGCGGTTTTTATGGAGATAAAGGATGAGCTGGCTCCTGAAGAAAGGGCTGTCATTGTTGCGCGGGAGATTATTGAATTTGTAAAAAAAGCGGACCCGCCTGAGCTTGACCGAGCCTGTGTAATCGGTGTCGCCATCAATACAGGGAAAGCAATGGTCGGTTACGTCGGCACCCAGGAACGGGCAGAGTTTAATGTTATGGGGAATCTGATCAAAATGACATATCGAATGCAGGAACACGCTCTTCCCAATCGCATCTTTGTTGGGGTGTCGACCGCGGAGGCAATTCAAAATAAATATATAGTTCAAAAATCCGGCAATTTGACGATGATAGGGAGTGAACAGCCAATCCAAGTCTACGAGGTTTCCACGGCAAAAATGTTGCCGTTTGTCCAGGAAGATAACGAAATGGTGGCGGCGTTTAAAGCGGTTGCCGAGAAGTTTAAGGCGCGGAGGAATTGAGAAGACTCAAAAAACGACTTTACTGCTTCTTGCATAAAACCGTGAACATTTATCGATCAAAAATACAAGTAATTATAGCAATTTACTGCTTCTTGCATAAATCTCTGAACTGAAGCGGCCAAAAAGTAAGGAAAAAACAATGATTCGGGTTCGAATATTTACGCAGTACCCTGTGGTTCAGATATTTACGCAGTACGCTGTAAGAACACCGTGCCCAGTTATCAAGGGGTACTTGAATCTTGACAAGTCTTCCCCTATAATAGTGTTATGTGAAAGGATAAGCCATGCCAGATGAACGAAGAAATATTAAACGGCGTAAATTTGGATATTACATGCGTGTCACAGACAACAACACGCATGAGCTTGTCGGGTATCTTTCCGATATCAGCCCGCGAGGCTTCAAACTTGACAGCCAGAAGCCCTTGACGAGCAATAAAGAGTACGCCCTGCGCCTGGATCTGACAGCTGAGATTTCAAACAAGTCTTATATTGCTTTTGTTGCCCGCGCAATGTGGGTCCAACCCGACCCTATCAACCCGAATGAGCATAATGAAGGCTTTCAGATTGTCAGCATTTCACCGAACGATCAAGAAATTTTTCAGAGCATCGTGGAAAAGTATGGCACGCCTGAAAGCAAATGGTGAATTTTTTCTTTTGTGAGCGAGATAAATGCCGGGCACTGCCAAGGGCATTATTTATTCTGGGAGAATTGAGGATGGAAGCCCTTGAGTATATTCGTCAACAGGCTGGTCTGCACTTCGACCCGGTAGCGTTAAAAACCTTCCTGGAGCGATCGGCCAGCAAAAGCAACGGTGCTTGAATCTCCTAAATAAGACCTGTGACAAAAGCAGTCAATTACAAGACATTCGTCATTTGACACGTATCCGCCGATAAAGTAACTTTAGCACGATTGTCATCCGAATTCCATCAAGGAGTATTATCTTATGGCACTGAAAATTACAGATGAGTGCATTGCCTGCGGAGCCTGCGTCCCGGAATGCCCGACCAACTCGATCACCGAAGGTAGCCCTTACGTGATTGATCCCGCCACCTGCGTGGAATGCGTCGGCCACTTCGATACCCCGCAGTGCCAGTCGGTCTGCCCGGTGGCTGATACGGCCATCCTCAAGGCATAGCGCAATAAGTCACCATCCAGGGGCGGAGTTATCCGCCCCTGAGCCTTTAATGGTTTGACATGCCCTTTCGGGCAAGATACTAACTACCGCGTAATTTGCAGTATAATCCCATCAACTGAATATTCGACCTTCGGGGCAGGGTGAAATTCCCGACCGGTGGTACAGCCCACGAGCAGGTAGGTGCGACTTCGCGAAGCGTCCTCTAGGATCAGTCGCTCTAACGGCTAAAGCCGTTACTACATTGCATGATCTGGCAACACCTGCACTGCACCAAACGCAGTGCGGTGCAAGTGAATTCCAGAGCCGACCGTAAAAGTCCGGATAGAAGAAGGTGACGACGAGACCCGCATGGGTCTGGTCTGTCTATCCGCCCCGGAACTTGTTTCCGGGGTTCCTTATTCTGAAACCACGCCTGCCCCGTTCTTTTGGACGAGGCAGTATTAATTCCATGGACTGGAAACTTCTCCGCAAACCTCCCCGGACCTCGCGCCGCTCCCTGCATTGGACGGCCTTCGCATCCCTGGCCGCGGCCCTGCTGGGCTGGTGGCTGGTCAGCCGTTTCGCCGGGCTGCCGGCCTTCATATTGCCCGCGCCGGAGCAGGTGGCCGTCCGCTTCTGGAAAGCGCTGACGGATGGCAGCCTGCTCGTCCACACCGCCGCCACGCTGACGGAAGTCCTGCTCGGTCTGCTGGCCGGGACAATTGCGGCGGTGACGCTCGGTTATGCCATTGCCAAGAGCCGCCTGTTCGAGCAGTTGGTCTCCCCGTACCTGGTTGCGACGCAAGCCATTCCCATCGTTGCCATTGCCCCGCTGCTGGTCATCTGGTTTGGACCGGGCATCTTCTCCAAGGTGCTGATTTGTGCGCTTATTGTCTTCTTTCCGGTGCTGGTCAACACGGTAGTGGGCGTGCGGGCGGTGCCGCGTCCCTTTCATGACCTGATGCACTCGCTGCGCGCCACGCGCGGGCAAATCCTGCGCATGCTCGAGGTCCCGGCGGCGCTGCCGGTTTTGCTGGGCGGGTTGCGGGTCGGGGCGACGCTTTCGGTCATCGGGGCGGTGGTCGGGGAACTGGTCGGCTCGGACCACGGTCTCGGTTTCCTGGTCAATGTGGGCCGCGGACAGTACGACACGGCACTGGTCTTTGTGGCAGTGTTCACCCTCATCGCCCTGGCGCTGGCGTTATATGGTCTGGTTTCATTTTTGGAGAGAAAACTACTTGTCTGGCAGGAAACATTCGAACGCTGATAGGGTTCCTCCCGTATGCTGTGCACAGGAGTGTTTTATGCAAAGAACAACCCGAAGGGGCTTGATGATTTTCACTTTATTTCTACTGGCGGCCTGCGGGCCGAAACCCACCCCCAGCCTGACCCATATCCGGCTCTCGCTGGGCTACATCCCTAATATTCAGTTCGCCCCGCTTTACGTGGCCGCGCAGAAGGGTTATTTTGCCGATGCAGGCGTTGAGATCGAGTTCGCCTATATGGATGAAAACCAGGCGGCGGCCCTGGTCGGTGCGAACGACCTTCAGTTTGCCGTGGTTTCCGGCGAACAGGTACTGCTGGCCCGCGCCCAGGGACTGCCGGTGGTCTACGTGGCGGCCTGGTACCAGAAATACCCGGTCTCGGTGATTGCCAAGTCCGACCAGGGAATTACCACCCCGTCTGACCTGCGTGGAAAGACCATTGGCCTGCCGGGGCCCTACGGAGCCAATTACATCGGCCTGCGCGCCCTGCTCCACGCCGGTGGGTTGAGCGAGTCTGATGTGACGCTCGACTCCATCGGTTACACCCAGGTGGAGGCGCTGGCGGCGGGCCGCGAGCAGGCGGTCTCGGTCTACACGGCCAACGAGCCGGTGCAGTTGCGTGCCCAGGGTTACGACCTGACCGAACTGCGCGTGGCTGATTATGTTCAACTGGCCTCCAACGGGTTGATTACCAACGAGACGACGGCTGCCGGGAACCCCGACCTGGTGCGGGGCATGGTTGCCGCATTACTGCATGGCCTCTCCGATTCCATCGCGGACCCGGAGGCTGCTTACCAAATTTCCCTGGGCTACGTCGAGTCCCTGGCTCAAGCAGACACGGCCGTGCAAAAACAAGTGCTGGCGACCTCGATTGACTTATGGAAGGCCGACCGGTTGGGAGAATCCAATCCGGCTGCCTGGGAAAATATGCAAACGGTGTTGCTGGATGTGGGCTTGCTGACCAAATCGCTGGATTTGTCAAAAGCGTTCACAAACGAATTCATTCCGTAGGGACACGATATATCATGCCCGCAGGGTACATCGTTCCCGAAGGGGACGTGTCCCTACAACAGGTTATTTTATGGCTAATCCCATCCTCACCGTCCATGACATGAGCATCACTTTCCCCGACCGCAACGGGGATCTGGACGCACTCGACACGGTCTCCTTCAGCGTCCAGCCGCGCGAATTTGTCTGCGTGCTTGGCCCTTCGGGAAGCGGAAAATCTACGCTGCTGCGCATCCTGGCCGGGTTGCTCGAACCCACGTCCGGTTCATTCACCTTCGCCGGCGGAAAGCCGAAAATAGGCATGGTCTTCCAGCAATCCAATCTGATGCCCTGGCGGACGGCGCTCGAAAACATCACCCTGCCGCTCGAACTGCAAAGTGTCCAGGCGGACGAGGCCCATGCCCGCGCCCAGGAATTGATTGACCTGGTCGGTTTGCAGGGGTTTGAATCCTCCTGGCCGCGCGACCTTTCCGGCGGGATGGCCCAGCGCGTAGCGATTGCGCGTGCCCTGATTCACGACCCGGACATTCTACTGCTCGACGAACCTTTTGGCTCGCTGGATGCCCTGACGCGCGAACGCATGTGGACCGAACTCTCGCGCATTTGGCAGAGGCGCCAGAAGACGGTGCTGATGGTGACGCACTCCATTAGCGAGTCGCTCTTTCTGGCTGACCGCGTCCTGGTGCTGACGCAGCGGCCCGGCAAGGTCAAGTTGGATTTGGGGGTGGATTTGCCCCGCCCACGGGCGGATGAGATGCGCTACACGGCGCACTTTGGGGAACTGGCGCGACGGCTGAAAGAGGCGATAGGATAAGAACAAACCTTCCGACGGTAGTCCCGGTTCCAGCACGGGGCGGTAGTCCCGGTTCCAGCACGGGGCGGTAGTCCCGGTTCCAGCACGGGGCGGTAGTCCCGATTCCAGCGAAGTAGTCCCGGCTCCTGCACGGGGCACGGGCAAGGGTCAGACCCTTGCGAAGCATCCTTTAGGGTCGGAAGATTTTTATTTGTTGAAAACTATTTTCCTACCACCCAAATCCACCCCAGGGCCGTCAAAGGGATAAAAAACAGCAGCACCGACACCGTCCCGGCGAAAGCCCCGTGGCCCTCGCGCTCGTCAATCAGTTTCACAGACGGGTGGAATCCCTCCAGCTTCCAGCGCGGGCCGCCGAACCAGGCAAAGATAAATCCGCCCAGCAGGCCGCCAATGTGTCCCCAGTTATCCACACCGGTGGTGGTGAAACCAATCAGCAGGTTGACACCTGCAATGTAAAGCAAATTCATCAGCGACCGGTTGACGCGGTTCCCCAGAAGTTTCCGGTTTTGTATGGTAAAAACGCCTTCGGCGGCAATCAGCCCAAAGATGGCTGTTGAAGCTCCCAACGATGGATTCACTGTCAGCAGAAAGGACATAACATTCCCGGCGTAACCGGAAAGGAAATAGAGCAGTAGGAATCGTCCGTGGCCGTAACGCGCCTCAATGCCACGTCCAAAAATGAACAGAGCGTACATGTTGAAGGCGATGTGCAGAATGGAGGCATGCAAAAAGACCGGCGTAATGAGCCGCCAGATTTGGCCGGCTCGAATGAGAGTGTCATCCTTGACGCCTAAAAGAGCAACCACGTCCGTTTTGAGCAGGTACTGTCCGGCGAGCTGCAAGAGGTAGACGAAGGTAGTTACGCCCAGGATGAAGTAAGTCGCATACGGCTTCACGTTCGGCACGGCCACCTCGACGCTGCGTGGCGGTTGTGTCTGAGGAACTTGTTCGGGGGTCGGATTTTGGTTCATTTCTCTCCAGTTAAAATTCTTCTCTATGGCGAACCTATAAACTCACCTTGCGTGGATTCACCCGATGGTGCTCGGCCTGGATGATGGCAACCACCGTGTCCACTGTTTTGTCCAGGTGGCCATCCGCGTTGACGATAACATAGTCAAACTCGACTGCACGCTTGAGTTCCTGACGGGCAGTAGCGATGCGCAGGCTCAGATTCCCCGCAGTCTCGGTTTGGCGAGCCTTCAACCGTCTCACCAGCGCATCCTCGCTTTCGGTCGTCAGGAAGATGAGCACCGCCTCCGGCGCCAGCTTGCGGACGGTGGCCGCTCCCTGAACGTCCACACGCATGACCACATCCTGGCCTGAAACCAGCGCCTCCCGCACCTGTTGCTTGGGGATGCCTTTGTAGTCGTTGTAGACGATGGCATACTCGATTAACTCTTCATGCTCGATCATGTAGGCGAACTCGTCCTTCGAGACGAAGAAGTAATCCACCCCGTGAGTTTCGTTCTCGCGGCGCGGGCGGGTGGTGGCCGTCACGACGAAGTGCATCGGCAGGTTGCGCCCCTTAAGGCCTTGCAAGACGCTATCCTTGCCCACGCCCGACGGCCCGGAAATGACGATCAACAGAGGCTGGGGGTTGTGAAGATTGAATTCAGAATCGGGCATGGTTGTATTGTACCAGACGGCGGATGAGGTAAAATAAGGTCATGCCGCTTTATGATTTCTTTTGTCTGGACTGCCAAAAACGCTTCGATGTCTTTATGACTTACACCGAATATGGCGCTCGACCCGTGACCTGCTCCGCCTGTGGGAGCAAAAACGTCCGCCGACGGATTCCGCGCGTGCGCGTGGCTAAATCGGACGAGAGCCGCATGGACTCACTCGCCGGTGATTTCTCCGACCCGTCCGCCCTGGCCGGTCTCGAAAACGACCCGCAGGCCATGGGACGCATGATGCGTAAAATGGGGAACGAAATGGGCGAGCAACTGCCGCCGGAGTTTAACGATGTGGTTGACCGTTTGGAGAAGGGTCAAAACCCGGAGGAGATCGAAAAGGAGATGCCAGATTTTGGGGGAGATGAAATGGGAGACGAGTAAGCTAGTTGTTAATGAAAAGCGTGCGCGATAAGCTCACGCTTTTATTATTCGATTTATAATTGTCTCTCTCAATTTTTCCTGCACGTCCTGCCACCCTTTCCCTGCCTCCACTACCACCCACCTCTTCGGCTCCTGTTTCACCATCTCCAGATACCCGGCCCTCACGCGCTGGTGGAACTCCAGCGTGTACGCGTCCATACGGTTCCATTCCTTGCTCTTTGTCTTTCTGCCAATCCCAACCTCCACATCCACATCTAAAAGAACCGTCAAATCCGGGACCAGCCCGCCGGTGGCATACTTCACCAGCGCGCGCACCTGCTCCAAATCCTGCTGGTGGCCGTAGCCCTGGTAGGCGATGGTCGAATCGGCGTAACGGTCGGAGAGCACGATTTCGCCCAACGCCAGGCGCGGACGGACGACCTGCTCGACGAACTGGGCGCGCGCCGCCTGATAGAGCAGCGTCTCAGTCCGCGGATGCATTTCGGTGTTCTTGAGGCTGTGGAGCACCTCACGAACTTGCTCACCGATCGAAGTTCCCCCCGGTTCACGCGTGGGGAAAACGGTATAACCCTTCTCGCGCAGCGTTTCCACGAGATAGGGGACGTGGGAGGTCTTGCCGGAGCCTTCGGGGCCTTCTAATGTGATAAACATATCTTTGGATGGTTACTGAGATTTGGCATCAAACAGAAGACCGTAGACCGTGGACGATGGACGATGGATGTTTCCGCCTTGCGGTCCACGGTCTATCGTCCATGGTCTATTCGCGAAAAATCCTCACATGCCTGCGTGGTTCTTTTCCATACGAATGCGAAATCAGCTCCGCATCCCGCGCCAATTCGTGCTGAAGGCGCCGCTCAGTGGATGGGCTGGGCGGCAGGTCCACCCAGCGCTCGCCGTTCAGGACGGCGGCAATGGCGGCCTGCGCTTGCAGCTTGACAGCCTCCATCTCGCCCGCCGCTGGAACCACTTCAGACAGATTAAACAAATCGCTCAGGAACTGCTCCATCTGGCTAACCGTGTTGGCCCGCAG
>JADGQD010000207.1 GCA_017882065.1 Anaerolineales bacterium
TGCGGATCAATTAATCCGGGAAGTTTTATCATCAGCAATCAGGGTTTGAGGGTAAAGCGTCAGGAATATTATAGCCCGTTCAGGCAAGGAAAGGGACCAGGAGAAGAGCAACTCCTAGTCCCTGTTTTCCGTAAGGCGAGAACCTGCCTTATTCGCCACTCACTTCGGGTGTTTTGAAGATCACGAAGATGAGATTGAGCAGGATGCCGAGGATGGCAGCAAAGACAATGGCCGGGATACCGCTCGGGAAAAGGGCCGGGATCTTAAACGGGAACAGGCCATTGGCGAGCGCCAGGTTGCCGCCGATGCCGCAGATCAGGATAACCGCGCCGACCGCCAGTTGTTTCGGGTCGAACAGGTTGACCTTCTCTGACTGGATGAGGGCCACACCCTGCATACCGATGATACCGAACAGGTAGATGCTCAATCCGCCTACAACGGCCGCGGGCATGGTATTGATCAGCGCCACCAGTTTGCCGAAGAAGCCGATCACAATCGCCATGACACCTGCGGTCATCAGCACAGCGGTGGAGTAATTGCGGGTAATGGCCATCAGGCTGTTGTTCTCACCGTAGTTCGTCCCAGCGCAGCCGCCGAGCATACCAACTATCAGGTCATCCGAACCATCGGCTACCAGGTTCAAGCCGATCAGTTTCTTGATCTCGAACGGCTTGCGGCCCAGTTCACCGGCCAGCATATCAATATACAGGCTCATTTGGTACAGGTGCGCAGTGCTTTCTGGCACAGTGGCGATGAAGATCAGGGCGATGCTCAAGGCCATGCCCCAGGCCTCTGGATTGGTGAAGGCCGGGAAGGTGAATTTCGGCACGGCGATCCAAGCGGCGGAAACGACATTCTCGAAATGCACCAGCCCGAAGGGGATGGAAACCAGGTAACCGAAAATGGCGCCGAACAGGATTGGCAGCATACCCATCAAGCCCTTGCCTCGCAGGTACACCGAGAACAGGATGGTTGCAATCAGGGTGATGAATGCCACCAGCCAGGTTCTCCAGGCCACGTCTGCTGCAGCCCAGTTACCGGCATTGCCCAGGGCCGCGTTGGCCAGCGCAATACCGATCACCATGGCCATTGAACCGGTGACAATGGGAGGCAGGATTTTATCCAAAGCGGCCTTACCGATACGCATGATCAAAAAACCGATAAGGATCTCGAACACGGCAGTCAGGAGGATGCCCACCTGCACGATGCGCACGCCGTCCGCGCAGTAGAACTGTGTCGGATCACCGTAGCAGGCCGGGGCGAACTTATTCATGACCGTGATAACGACAGCAATGTATGAAAACGAAGAACCGTAGTACATCGGGATCTTGCGTTTGGAGACCAGCAGGGCGATGATGGTCCCCAGGCCGGAGGCCAGCAAAGTTACGCCGATATCGAACTTGGTCAGGATGGCGACCAGTACAGTGGCCGGGAACATGGTCAGGAACTGCTGGAAACCCAGGCTGAGCATGGCTCCTACGGGCGGGCGGTCATCGGGCAGATAGCCGATAACCTTTGGTTTGGATTGCGTTTCTGCGGACATTCTTCCTCCTTTGAGAATTAGGCTGGTTTTATTGTCTATTCCGTCAATAGACAAAAAAAGAGAGCCGTAGAAACGGCTCTCTTAAAAAAACAGAATCACTGGGTTTGAAAACCCGCAAGCATTGAAAGTCGCGGAAGCGACACTTTTCAGACATTGAATGCAATTCTATACGAGATGGGGATTTTGTCAAGGGATTTGGAGTAAAATATATCAAATTGAAGTCATCGTTCTTTAGTAACGATCCAACCGACATTTCCCCCAGGAGAGAACCGGTATGACCTACACACAGTTCAAAGTCCCCGCGGGCGGGGAGAAAATCACAATCAAAAGTGGCAGGCTCCAAGTCCCGGATGAGCCGATCATTCCATTTATCGAGGGGGATGGGACCGGGCGCGACATCTGGCGAGCCTCCGTGCGCGTCTTTGACGCGGCTGTCCAGAAGGCCTACCGCGGCAAGTGCAAAGTCCACTGGATGGAAGTTTTTGCGGGCGAGAAGGCGTTCAAACAGTTCAAGACCTGGCTACCGGATGAGACGGTGGAGGCTTTCAAGGAATTTCTGGTGGGTATCAAAGGACCGCTGACCACACCCATCGGCGGCGGCATCCGTTCGTTGAATGTGGCCCTGCGCAAGGCGCTTGACCTGTACGTATGCCAGCGGCCGGTGCGTTATTTCAACGGCGTGCCTTCGCCGGTCAAACATCCCGAATATGTGGACATGGTCATCTTCCGCGAAAATACCGAGGATATTTATACCGGCATTGAATTCCAACTTGGTACGGAAGATAACAAGAAGTTCAAGAAATTGTTCAAGGCTAATTTCCCCAAAGAATACGCCAAGATACGCTTCCCCGATACGGCTGGCATTGGCATTAAGCCGGTCTCGTCTGAAGGCACCGAACGGCTGGTGCGCGCTGCCATCCAATGGGCGCTGGCGAACAAACGCAAAATCATGAGCCTGGTGCATAAGGGCAACATCATGAAGTTCACCGAAGGCGCGTTCAAGGATTGGGGCTACGGCGTCGCCAAGCGCGAGTTCCGCAACGAAATCGTGACTGAGCGCGAGACTTGGATCCTGGGCAATAAGGAAAAGAATCCGAATTTGAGCGTGGAAGAAAATGCCAAGGCGATTGACCCCGGCTTCGACATGATGAGTCCCGCCCAGCAAAGCGACATCAAAAAGGAAGTGGAAGAGGCGCTGGCGCTCTGGCCTACTCACGGCAAAGGCAAATGGAAATCGAAACTGCTGATCAAGGATACGATTGCCGACATCGTCTTCCAACAGACCATTACACGGGCGCGCGAATTCGACGTGCTGGCGACTCCCAACCTGAACGGCGATTACATCTCCGATGCGCTGGCGGCGCAGGTGGGCGGGATGGGCATCGCGCCCGGAGCCAACATCAACTATGTAACGGGTCATGCCATCTTTGAAGCCACGCACGGCACCGCGCCGAAGTATGCTGATCTCGATAAAGTGAATCCCGGCTCGGTCATTCTCTCGGGCGAGATGATGCTGCGCTACATGGGCTGGGGCGAAGCCGCCGACCTGGTGCTGAAAGGCATGGAAGGTGCCATCAA
>JADGQD010000059.1 GCA_017882065.1 Anaerolineales bacterium
GACAGACCGCATCGAGAGCGATCCGCCCCACACTCTCTCGGCGAAGAAACTGACCGGTTCGCCCGGCTCCTTCGCCCCCAGCACAACCAGCAAGGGCTTGTAATGCTCAGCAGAATTGATCGCCAGCGCAGCCTCGCCTCCTTGCTTGTCGTACTGGATGATCGGTTCGTGGTTATCGTTGAGGATCCACTGTTTGACCTTGCCATCGAATTCCAACGCCCAGTCGTAAGCGGGTCCTTCGAAAACAACCATACGCAGGTTGTGGACGATATTCCCGCTGCCAAGGATCAGTACCCCTTCGTCGCGCAGGGGCTGGAGTTGCCGCCCCAGGTCATAGTGTGCCTGGGCATTTTTATTCACATCCAGGCTCAACTGGAGTACCGGCACATCTGCTTCGGGAAACAGTCGCCTCAGCACCGACCAGGTACCGTGGTCCAGACCCCAGGTCAGGTCCGGAGCGATTCCGTCCGCCTCAACCAGATCCCGGACGCGACGGGCTAATTCCGGCGAACCGGGCGCAGGATACGTCATCGCGTAGAGTTCGGGCGGGAAGCCGTAGAAGTCATAAATTGTGCGCGGCTTCTCCATTGCGGTGACTTGTGTCCCTTTGGTCTCCCAATGGGCCGAGACGCACAGGATGGCTTTTGGAGGCGGCAGGGCTTTTCCCACCGCCATCCAGGAGCGGCTGAATTCGTTATCTTCGATGGCATTCATCGGGCTGCCATGACCGATAAACAATACGGGCATACGGTTTGTCATTTTTAATTCCTTACCGCTAATACGGAATCTGGAAAAATCCTGTGATTAAATCTGAAATATCCGCACTGGTGTGTAACCTCAGGATGCGGAAGAAATCATCCCCCGTGGCGCGTTTCCCAGACATCTGCGCGGCGTAGTCTTTCAGGAAGGCAAAAAAGGCCTCGTCGCCAATCCTCCCGCGCAGCGCTTCCAGGAACTGCGCCCCACGCAGATAGACCGCATTGACGTAAGACCGGAAATCATCGTAATAATAAATATCCGTGTCCACCCAGCCGGTCGGCGCGTACGCATCCACACGGAATGCCCACCAGGCAGTCACGGCCGGATGGTTTTTCTCGTAAAACAGTTTTTCGCTGTAAGTAGCCAGCGCCTCATCCAGCCAGGGCGCCAGCGCCTGGTCATTTCCCACCGATCCGAACCACCACTGGTGAGCGGTCTCATGGACGGCGATGGCAATCAGGTACTTGAGCACAGTCCCATCGTAGGCAGTGTAAAAATCGCGGCTCAAGAAAAACAGTCCGTCGTATTCCATCCCATCGTAAAACGGCGACTCGACAATGCTCAAACTCGGATACGGATACGGGCCAAAGAGTGCACCGAAGGTTCTCAGCGCCTTGGCCGCCTCGTCCAATACTACCCGGGCCTGGGCTTCTTCTTCACCAAAATAATAACTGGTTACCGTCACACCCTCGGCTGTGGTCGAAGCGGTCTGGTAAGCGCTGCTGGCTGAAAATACGAACGTGCGGGCATTCTGCAGGAAATAGTGCCAACTCCCGGCAGCCACCTCCGCCGGAGCGCTGGCAGCCAGCGTGACCGGCAGCGTCGGGTCGGTTAGGGTCAGCGCCACATCGAAGACCGCCGCCTCGTAGGTCAGATGCTCGCCCACCTCCGCGGGCGGGTGCAGCAGCCAACCGCCCCCCTGCGAGTACGGCACGATGAACGGGTACCAGTCCACCAGGTTGGTCTGGCGGTCGTTGTAGCCGAAGACGTGGTAAACGTCTGCCGCGGGGAGCTGCAGGTCAAAACGCAGGGATAGGTTCAGGGTCCCGCCTGGAACGAGCGGCGCAGCCAGCGGGACCTCAAGCCGGTCGCCGTTTAAACTCAGTCCGGTCGCTGCCAGGCCATTGACCGTCAAACTGCCCAACGTGAAGCAATCCGCCCACAGGTTCGGCTCGACGGCCAGGACGAGTGCAGTGAGCGTCCCACCAGTGGCATTCTGGTAAAAGATGGACTCACCCACCGTCAGGAAATGAGCGGCATAATCCAACATGGCGTTCAGGGTATAGCGGGAGGGAACAAAGCCCGGTGCGGGGAGCTGCGTGGATGTTGGTGCAGGAGGAACGGTTGCGGTGACAGTAGTACCCGGTTCCAGCACGGGTATCATAGGAGTGTTTGCCGGTGGGCTAAAAGGCGTTGGCGAGGGCCAGGCATTCGGGTTGGGTGGTACAGTCGGACCGATGGCGGTCGGGGCAGACGGGCCGGGGACAGTGCAGGCAGTGAGAAGGAAGAGAAACGCAACCAGGTTGTAAGGAGCGCCGTGGAGCATATTTATCTTTTCTTCCACACCACTCCCCGGCGCGGTTGGAAAAGAAAAACCAGCAGGAAAATAGCGGTGGCCGTCAGCACAATGGCCGAGCCGGAAACAATGTTGAAGTAGTAACTCAGATAGAGGCCGGTCACCGCTGAGAATGCTCCGATGGCAGCCGAAACGAGCATCCCCTGCCATAGGCGGCGGGTTAGCAGCGAGGCAGTGGCCGCCGGAGTGACCAGCATCGCCACCATTAGCGCCACGCCAACCGTCTGCATGGCTACGGAAACGGTCAGCGCCATCAGGATGAGCAGGATATTGTTCAGCAGTCCAGACGGAAGGCGCAGGGTGGCCGCCAGGACCGGGTCGAAGGACAAGACCAGAAACTCTTTGTAGAAGAGGAAGATCGTCAGCAGCACCACCCCGCCGAAGACAGATGTCAGGACCAGGTCGCGGGTCGAGACGCCGAGCACGTTGCCGAACAGGAAATGGCTCAGGTCAACGCTGTAACTGCGGACGGTGGAAATCAGGGCGATGCCGAGGGCGAACATACTGGCAAACAGGATGCCGATAGCAGTATCTTCGCGGATCTCGGCATGTTTGGAGATGCGTCCCACTGCCAGCGCCACCAGCACTGCTGCGCCGAGCGCCCACCAGAAAAGGGTATCCCGGCTGCCACCGCTGAGCAGGTAGCCAAGCGCCACGCCCGGCAGGACGGCATGTGCCAGGGCATCCCCGAAGAAGGCCATGCCGCGTAAGACAACGTACACACCCACCACCGCACACACCACGCCGACGATGACCGACGCCACCAGCCCACGCAGCATGAAGTCATAGGAGAAAGGCTGGAGGAAAATATTGAACAGGTTATTCATGCTCTTCTTCCCCGTCACAGCAGGTATCGGCCAGGGTGGTCGTGCCGTCCGCACCCCGGATCAACTGGGCATGACCACCGTAAGCGCGCAGCAGGTTCTCGCTGGTCAGCACATCCTGCGGCGACCCAAAACGGACCAGCTTATGGTTGAGGAGCATGACGCGGTCAAAGTGGCTGGCGGCCTGTCCCAGGTCGTGGGTGGCAACCATGACGGTGATCTTCTGCTGGCGCAGTTTATCCAGCAGGGACAAAATCGCTTCCTGCGAGGGTGTGTCCAGGCCATTGAGCGGCTCGTCCATCAGCACCAGTTCAGCCTCCTGCGCCAGGGCGCGCGCCAGAAATGTGCGCTGCTGCTGCCCGCCGGAGAGTTCACCAATCTGACGGTTCGCCAATGGTTCCATGCCCACCGCTTCGAGCGCGGTGTGGACGGTATCCCAGTCAGCGCGGCGCGGCCAGCGGAAAAAGCCCACCTGCCCGATGCGGCCCATCATCACCACATCGGCCACGCTGGCCGGGAAGCGCCAGTCCACCTGGCTGCGCTGGGGCACGTAAGCGATGCAAATGTGCCCGCGCGGGCCGTAGCCCGAGATTTTCACCTCACCCGAAGTGGGTGGCAGTACTCCCGCCACCACCTTGAACAGGGTGCTTTTCCCGGCTCCGTTCGGTCCCACCACTGCCACGCGTTCCCCGGCGTGCAGGTGAAAAGTAATATCTTCCAGCGCTTCGCGTCCCTCGTAACTGACGGAAAGGTGCAGGACGTCCAGAATAGGTTGGTCAGGTTGGTGGTGGGTGCGAGGATACATTATCTCAAGGCTTCCACAATCGCTTTGACATTATATCGCATGAACTCCAGGTAACTCGCCGCCGGGCCGCCGGAGGCGGTCAGTGTAGCATGGTAAATCCACACAGACTTTATGCCGGTATCCGCGGCAATCTGGTCTGCCAGAGTCTGGTTGACAGCTTCGCTCACGAACACCGCTCGGACCCCCGACTGGCGGATTTTATCTTCGAGCGCGGCCAACTCCCGGGCCGAAGGTGCGGCTTCAGAGCTGAACGAACCGGTAATTGTGCCTTCCTGTGTAAAACCGTACTGCGCCGCGAAATAGCCCAGCACCGCGTGGTCCGCTACCAGCAGACGGTTTTGCGGCGGGATTTGCGCCACCTCAGAGCGGATCCAGGTATCGAGGTCGCGCAGCGAGGCAATATAGACAACGGCGTTGGCCTGGTAATCGGCAGCGTGTGCCGGGTCCGCCGCGGACAGAGCCGCGGCGATGTTCTGCGTCCAGGTGATGACGTTGTTCGGGTCCATCCAGGTATGCGGGTCACCGGTAGCCTGATCACTGCCCGGCAGCGCCAGAAGTGTTATCCCCGCCGAAACTTCGACGAGTTTGCCCGTCGCTCCGGTGCTTTCCAGCAGCGGCTGGAGAAATCCCTCCAACCCGGCTCCGTTGGAAAAGATAATCCGAGCATCTGCGAGGGCGGCGGCGTCCTGCGGGCGCGGCTGGAAGTCGTGCGGGTCAGTACCGACGGGCATCAGGATGGTCAGGGCTATGGTATCCCCGCCCACCTGGCTGACAACATCGCCCACGATGCTGGTCGTCGCCAGGACTCTGAGCTTGCCGCCGGTCGCTGTGGGACCTCTGCCGCCACAGGAGGAAACAGACGGGACTAACAAAAGAACCAGCACCAGAATCGTTTTTCGAAACATGAAAATCTCCAATAGACAAAATCGGAACGAAGCGCGTTCCGATTTTGTCAAAAATCAGATGGCAAAACAATCGCTGTCAATTATTCTCCAATTCAGCTGCCTCGTCCGGGCCGAGTTCCTTGCGAAGAAAAACATATGCACCAGCAGAACTCTCATCTCTTGGCCCGACCATCTGACGTTGTGGTAGGACATTGACTACATCCCAACCTTCCAGACCGGCATCATTCAGAGCATAAATTTGAATACCACCATCAGAGGCATCATTCCACATAAACTCGGCGGCAGATAGACGGATGACTTTATACAAGAAGACTTTCTTGCCTTTCTTGAGACGTTCCCTGGCAGACTCTAACAGCTTTTGGCTGGCAAAGCGCTGTTCGGCCTCAATCTGTGAGCGTATACGCTGGGTCTCCGGATCTGCCAAAATTTCACTGGCAGTTTTCTGGATATCATCAATGTCGCTTTGTTTAGCGATCAAAAGATATTCCAACCCACGCCGGTCACCCAATTCAATCAGCCCTTCAGCGGCATCCATCTGGTCCAGCCAGTCTTCGCTCTCGTTCATAATTTCGAACAGGCTTTCAACATCCCGCATGGAAACAAGATTATCAACAGCAGATTTCATTCTTTCCTCCTCTGTTTTCTCAATCGAATAGAGATGAGTTACGAGTGCATCCCTTCAATGCACAACTGCATTTTACTGCAAATAAATAGAGAGCGGCCCGTTCGAATCAATCATAGCCTGCAATTCCGCATACGGGATGGTGACGATCTGCGGGCCAGCCGCATACGCCGCAACCAGATATTCGTCAAAGGTGATGACCAGCCCATCCGCCGAGATGTTCCAACTCTGGTAATTGTCCGGCAGCGGATCAGCGCCGGTTACGGAGGCGTCAAAGGCGATATCGCGCCCTTCCAGTTCGGTTTTGCAATAATCCGATAGCACTTGCAGATAATTCGTTCCGGGCAGGAACAACTGGTCCAGACTGACCTGGTGACCGGTAGCCAGGTTAAAGGTGAATGCCCTGCTGTAATGATACGGATGCGCTGCACCGTCGTGATAGCTGTCAACGTCAAATTTTAAACTGAGGATGTCGCTCCACGGAGAGACAAGGGAATATTTCAGGTCAAAAAAACTGCCCATCGCAATCGGCATATTGGATTCGCCAGCCAGGCTCTGTTTGAAACCATCCACTGCCTGCTGAACAAGAGCCGCCGTCTGCTGGTTGAATTGTTGCACGCGTGGATCATTGCTGTCTGCCAGAAGAGGGACCTGCGCCGTGAGCGTATAGACCGGTGACGCACTCGTTTCACTAATCGTTGTGAAGGTCAGCGTAAGGCTCTGGCTGACGGGTGGCAAGGTCGGCGTGAGAATGGGAGCAACGGGTGTTGAAAAGACATCGCAGGACAAGAGTCCAATCAGCGCCAAGAGAAATAGAAACCGGATCAGAAATTTTCGAAAGTTGTTTTTCATGCAATTTGCTTTCCGTGGAAAGATGCCAGCTGATTACTTCCGTGACTTCTCCTGCAATCTTTTTTTACGATGTTCCAGCTCTTCCATCCAATGACGATATTCATAACGCGGGATGTCAAGCGAACTGACCAGCCCTTCTGCGCTCTTTGTCCATTTCAGCGCTTCAGCATAGTCGCTACGATGGTGCTCGTAGTATTTCGCCAGTTCGATGTGGGCATAGACATGTCCCTCGGCGGCGGCTTTTTGCCACAATGCCGCGGCAGACTCGAGGTCACCGCGGCGGCGTTGTAACGCGGATAGCCTTTGCACAACTGCTCCAAAGTTTGCTTCGCTCACGCCGACTTGCAAGCCGCGTTCGTAAAGACGAGCCGCCTCCTCCCGTCGGTCCAAGTCTTCGAACAGTTTCGCCAGCGCAATGAAATCCAGCCCATGCTGCACCTGTCCGTCAAATGGGGCGTGGAGGATGGACGCCATATGGTTCATCAATGCGGCCAATGCAACGATGTCCATGGCGTTATGGTAGAACACGCCCTTCAGCGGGGCGGCATCGCCCGTGCGCAGGTAGTCGAAGTAGATATAGGGGATTTCGTAGCCAGGGACTTCATCAGGTGTGCGCGGTGCGGCCAGGACGTTCTCTTCAAGATATTTCAGGGCGCGGCTGGGCAGACGGTCGCGCCAGAGACGCCGGGCCAGGGGTAGTAAATCGAGATGCGCAAAATCTTTAAAGGGTACCGGGATGCTGTGAAGCGAGTAACGCGTGACCAGCAGAGGCGCGTCGAAGGCTTTGCCATTGAAGGTGACGAGTGCAGCACAGGGAGCCAGGAAATCCATCAGCCCTTCGAGCAGTGCGGCTTCCTCAGACGGGTCCCGCATGAAGAATTGCGCCAGGCGGAATGTCTCGCCCTCGAAGCGCCCCACGCCCACCAGAAAGGCATATGTGCCCGTCCCACCCGCCAGACCGGAGGTCTCGGTATCCAGGAAAGCAAAAGAATCGAGCGGCAGGTCGGCGAGACGCGCATCGCGTGCCCATTGTGCTATGGTCAGCAGGGGCACGGAAGAGCGCAGCGGAATGAGACCGTGACGGTAAGTGGAGGGATAAGTCTGTTCGGATACGAATGTTTCGCCGTGCCGGGTGGAAACAAAACGTCCCTCCACCACAGATTGGATGGGAACATCCGTTTTCAGTTTCGGTGCAACCGGCTGGAGATCTCCCGCGCCGACTCTGACACCCAGTGATTTTAGTTTGTCGGCAAGGGAAGATTTTGAAGGTTCGGTCATCGAGTCGATTATATCCTTAACAATCCTGCCTGCCCCGAGGAAATCTGGTAAAAGTGGTGTTAATGCTATATCAGCACTTCTGGCGAGGAGAATCAATGAGTGGAAAAATCAGCAGGGTAAAAAGTGATGTGCTTTCATTCTGGGTCAAGCTGGCCTACGGGACCGGCGACTGGAGCGAGGCCAGTTACGGGACCCTGCGCCAGATCTTTTACGCCATCTTCCTGACGGACGTGGTCGGGCTGGACCCGCGGCTGGCCTCTTTCGCCGTGCTGGTGGGTATTATCTGGGACGCGGTCAACGACCCGCTGGTAGGCATCCTGACCGACCGGATGCGCAGCCGCTGGGGCCGCCGCCGACCGTTCCTGCTGTTTTTTGCCATCCCCTTCGGAGCAAGTTTCCTTCTACTGTGGTGGGCTCCGCCCTGGCACAACCAAGTCGCCCTGGCTGCCACCGTTACGCTGGCTTTCATGATCAGCGACACGTTCGAGACCCTGTGCGGCGTGCCGTATTCCTCGCTGCTGCCCGAGATGACTTCCGACTACGACGAACGCACAACTCTGACCAGTTTCCGCATCTTCTTTAACCTGCTGGCCTCGCTGGTGACCGCGGTTGCCGCTCCAGCCATCATTGACGCAGCCCTGGCCGCCGGTCTGACCCAGCAGCAGGGATACCTGATCGTGGCCGGGATTTTCGGCGGGCTGGCCGCCGTCCCGTTCCTGCTCATCTTTGCCGTTGTCCGTGAGCGCTACGGCGCGACAGACCGGCCGCAGGAAACGGTAACCTTCAGGCAAACCGTCCGCACTGCCTGGGCCAATGTTCCCTTCCGCTTCGCCACGCTCATCTACATGCTGAACTGGATAACCTTCGACTTGGTGGCGCTTTCCCTGCCCTTCTACCTGCTCTACTGGATCGCCCGCGGCAACATGCTGACCTCGGTTAAATTGCTCGGTGTTTCCCTACCGCTCGAATCAGCGGTCTTTGCACTGTTGCTGGTCACGGCGACCGTCGCCCTGCCCTTCTGGTTGTGGCTCTCCCATCGCCTGGACAAACACATCGCTTACATCATAGGGATGGTCTTCTGGGCCGGAGTGCAGATTGGAATTTTCCTGGTCCACCCTGGGCAAATTACGCTGGTTTTGTGGATGGCTTTCCTGGCCGGGTTGAGCGTATCTGCCGCGCACATCCTGCCGGATGCCATGTTCCCGGACGTGATTGAGTGGGACGAACTGCGTACAGGACGCCGCCAGGAAGGGATTTACTACGGTGTCAAGAACTTCGTCCGCAAGCTGACCGGTGCGCTGGCGATCTTTATCGCTCTGCAAGTACTGGGTTGGTTCGGTTACCAGACCCCACCGGAGGGTGCGACAACCTTCGTACAGTCTCCCATTACCTTGACGGCTATCCGCATTTTAATAGGACCCTTGGGCGCGGTATTGTTATTCTCAGCAGTCATCACCGCCTGGTTTTATCCGCTGACCCGGAAATGGCATGCAAGAATCCGTAGGTTACTGGAAACCCGTAATGGCAGACTCGGGAAAAAAGAGTAACTACCACCCGCTCCCCAATTGACACAATTCTCCCAACCTTAAATTTTCTCTGGAAGAGTTGACTCCGGCTGCTAAATTCGCTATACTATGTAAGCGCTTTCAGAAAACGCTTACATTCCTTTGATTATTCTTCCCAACCTATGCCTCCTTCCCGTCCCACAATTGCCGATGTTGCTCAACGAGCTGGTGTTTCCATCGCCACGGTCAGTCGTGTTCTTAATGGCACCGCACCCGTGGACACAGAAACGGCAGAACGGGTCCGTTCTACCATCGCCGACCTGAACTATGTTCCTCATGCCGCCGCGCGGACGCTTGCCAGCCGCCGGACAGACACAATTGGCCTGCTCTTGCCTGAAATCAGCGGAGCCTTTTTCCAGCCCATGCTGCGAGGAGTGGAGGCTGGGGTCAGCGAGGCCGGGTTTGACCTGCTGATTCACACAACCCAGTCCCGCCCCGAAAACTCCCCTCACCGCCCGCTCGGAGAGCACAATACAGATGGCCTGCTGGTCTTTACCGAAAGCCTGGATGCGAAAGAACTGACTCGCCTTCACAGTATCGGATTTCCAGTTGTTTTGCTTCACCAGGCTCCCCCAAATTCTTTGAACATCCCTGTTGTCACCATCGAGAACCAGTCCGGTGCGCAGAAGATTGTGGAACACTTGATCGAGGTCCATAACTGCCACCGGATTGTTTTTTTGCAGGGTCCGGAAGGTCACGAAGACTCGACCTGGCGCGAAAAAGGCTACCGCGTCGCGGTGAAAGCCCACGGTCTGACCTTTGACCCATCCCTGGTGGCGCGCGGCGCGTTCAACCGGGATGATGCGCGCGCGACCATGGAACAGATGCTGCTGGATGGAGTCGAATTCGACGCCGTCTTTGCCGGCGATGACGATGCGGCAGTGGGAGTGTACCTGGCATTAAGGCAAGC
>JADGQD010000208.1 GCA_017882065.1 Anaerolineales bacterium
GCATGCTGGACGATCGAACCGAGAAGTGTTACCGGTGCGGCAGCTCCGGCCAACGGCATCGAGATAAGTTCCGCCGGGACACGCGCCCGGGCCAGTTCGATGAGATTACCCGCGCCAAAGTCGCTCCAGATGAGCGGTGGCGATGGACACACATCGAAGACCGCCTGTGGTTTCTCAGCCAGCGTCTGGCGGTCGCCGGAGAAAATCGCCAGCATATCAATCATCGTGCCGAGGGTCTGAAGGGAAAACGAACCGGTCACAATCGGCTTCTGCGAAAACAGCAGGACAACGTACAGACGGTACAGATCACCAATGGCTTTGGGGACCTCATTGCAAACGATGGCCGTGGACTGGGCGTCGTACTGCGGGAGCATCTCGACCACCTTGACCACCCGCACCAGGTCCGGCGTATAGGAGGTCTTGTGCTCCAGCGTCTCCGGATCGAGGATATGGACACCGGATGAACCGGGGTCGAAATGGACAGAGTTGCCGCCATAATGAACTTTGGGAATCCCGTTCCGGTCGTAGAGATGGAATTCCGCGGGAACAGTATCCAGCGACTTGTGAACGATTTTTTCCGGGATCTTGACCACATCCCCTTCAGCGGACGCGCCGGCCTTTATCAGCAAATCACGCGCTTCAGTAGATTGGACTTTTATCCCCGGCTTTTGCATCAACTGGAAAGCCTCATCCAGTATGCGTGCGATCAGGTCAACCGTAAGGAGCTCGAGTTTTGGCTGGATCGCAGTCATTTTTTCTCCAGCGACGAAATGATCTTCGCCATTTCAGTGCGGATGTTTTTGTCAAGCGGATCGGGCTGGTGAGTCTCGAGCGTCTTACGCGCTTTCGCCAGTGCCCAATCACGCGCGTCGTCTTTCTTTATCTCCCATTCATTAAACGGACGCCGGTCCATAAATTGCGGCAGGAATATTTCGCGCATGTGCTTGAGGGTATGCTTCTGAGAAAGGAAATTTCCGCCCGGGCCAACTGCTGCAATCGTATCGAGTGCCAGCGTCTCATCGTCCACAACAATGCCTTGCATCGTCTTGCGGATGATAGAGAAGATCTCGCAATCCATCATCATTTCGGCAAACGACCAGATGCGGCTGCCATGCAAAAAGCCCACACCCAACAGCATATCCGACATGACGATGCTCGCCATGAACGTGGACAGACTGTTCTCGATACCCGCCTGCCAGTTCGGCTCTTTCGCGCCGGTGGCAAAGGAACCCATCGAGAGTGGGATATTGTAGAAATCGGAGAGCACGTTGGTGGCTGCGCCATAAAGGAAATCCTCCGGACCCCCGCCCGTGTAGGCGCCTGACCGCAAATCGGAGGCGGTCTGTGCCGCGGCATAGAAGACCGGCGCTCCCGGATATGCAAGTTGGATAAGCGCCGTCCCGGTGATTACCTCGGCATTGCCGACCGCCAGATTGCCCGCCAAAGTGGCAGGACCGGTGGTCAGATTCGCCGCCATGGTCATGAACCCGGTTGGAAGTCCGTACTCAGCAGCCACCAGCGCCGCCTCCAGGCTGCCGCCGTCGTGTCCGAGCGGCGGCGCGGAGCACTGCATCAGCGAAAGAACCGGGCGCTGGCGTAAGTTGTCCTTGCCACCGACAATCAGCGCGGCCATTTCGATTGCGGCGCGCGCCTCGCGTTCGTTATAAATAGATTCGGTCTGAACGTGTTTGGTGGAATTTTCCCAGATGGCCTTGATCTCATGGAGACCGCGTGTCCCGGGGGGCATGTCTTGGGCCGATACCGGCACCCAGTGGAAAGCTACTTCCTCGGTCGCGTCGGCAATGCGGGAAATATCCCGTACATCCTGCAAGCAGGAAGTCCGGCGCACACCGGTTTTAATATCAATCACTTCCACACCGCAACCGTCAGTGCCAACATAGACGTGGTTGCCGTCCAGCGGCAAATCCTGTTGAGGGTCACGCGCCGCCAGGGAATAGACCGGCGGACAGGTCTTTAGGGATTTCTCAATAAGTTCCGCCTTGGCGCGGACGACCATTTTCTCGCCGTCAACTTCGGCGCCATGTGCGGCCCAGATTTCCAATGCGCGTTTGGAGGGGAACCGCACGCCAACTTTTTCGATGATCCATAGCGTGGCATCATGGATTTTTTTGACTTCCTGTGGCGTCAATATTTCCAACCGCAGTTTCGGATTGGTAATGGAATTAATCGTTTTTGGCATCGCAGGCTCGGGGTGTGGTTATGCTGCGCCAACCAGTTGTTTGGCCAGACCGACCGCACCGATGGCGTCTTCGGAGGTACCGTCCGCTTCGATTTTCTGGACCCAGTCGCGGGTCACGGGCGCACCGCCCACCATCACTTTGACCTTCTTGCGCAAGCCCAGCTTATCCAGTTCGTCAATCACTTCCTTTTGCTTGACCATGGTAGTTGTCAACAGAGCACTCAAGCCGACGAGGTCAGCACCCACTTCCTGAACCTTGGCGATGATCCTGGCCGCCGGGACATCTACACCCAGGTCATAGACCTGAAAGCCGGAAGCTGAGAGCATCGTCCCAACCAGCGATTTACCAATCTCGTGAATGTCACCTTCGACAGTGGCCAGAACGACCTTCCCAAGCATCGTCCGTTGCAAGCCGCGCTTCTGCATTTCCGGTTCCAAGGTGGAAACGGCGGCTTTCATGGCTTCTCCGGCCATCACCAGTTCAGGCAGGAAAGCCTGTCCACAGGCAAAACTTTCGCCCACCTGATTGACGCCCGTCACAAAGCCTTTGGTAATGGCCTCCAGCGGGTCAAGGCCGGCTTCGATAGCCTGCTTCGCCAGGGCAACAGCGGCATCGGAATCTCCGTCAAGGACGCTCTGCGCCATTTTATGGAAGAGTTCTTCGGTCATGTGTTACTCCTTTTACTGTGGAGAATGGGATAAGTCAATTATAGGATAACAAGTGAATTTTGACCACCGTTCTGTCAATCAGAACGACAATTGAAAATGAGATTATCCTAAGCCCCGTGCCCCGTTTCCTGTCCGAGAACCGGGACTATCGCCCCGTGCTGGAACCGGGACTATCGCCCCGTGCTGGAACCGGGACTATCGCCCCGTGCTGGAACCGGGACTATCGCCCCGTGCTGGAACCGGGACTA
>JADGQD010000060.1 GCA_017882065.1 Anaerolineales bacterium
GCACGGCGAAATCTTTTTCGACGGAACCGAGACAGCCAGCCGGAAACCTTTTATCGAACAGATCGAGCCGAAGACAAGCGGCCCGGAACTTGTCCTGACCGACGTGGTCGCCCTGTGTGCTTCCGCACGCTTCTGCGACCGGGCCGGTGGCGTTTGGGATAACACGCGTGCCTCAGACGACCCGGAAGCGAAGAAAATCGCCATTCAGGAAGTTTGGGATTGTCCCGCCGGACGGCTGGTACTGCACGATAAAAACGGGAAGCTGATCGAACC
This sequence comes from Anaerolineales bacterium, assembly GCA_017882065.1. Lineage (GTDB taxonomy): Bacteria > Chloroflexota > Anaerolineae > Anaerolineales > Villigracilaceae > UBA877. The sequence goes on from JADGQD010000060.1 coordinate 274, forward strand.
CGAGTTCGAACCGTCCATTGGCTTGGTGCTCGACACGGTCATCCCGGCGCTCGGTCCGATTTGGGTACGCGGCGGAATCCCGGTCGAGGCGGCAGACGGGACCGTTTACGAAATCCGCAACCGCCTCACCCTGTGCCGCTGCGGAAAGTCCACCAACAAACCTTTCTGCGACGGCAAGCACGAAAAGTAACTTCTTAAAAAAGCGGGGTATGGGGGTTCGCAAGCGGGCGAAGCCCGCTTGCGAACCCCCATCTTTCCCCCAATTATTGAGAAGATACCACGAAAATGCAGAATAGAATTTTGAAAAGGAAGGCGATTATGACCACACAAGAACAATTCGAAACCGACGTACTCCCCACCTCTGCTGGAGACCTGTCAATCACATTTCTTGGACACGGCAGCCTGCTGATGGTCTTCAAAAGGATGAATATTTATGTTGACCCATTCGGCAAGGTGGCGGACTATGCCTCGCTCCCCAAAGCGGACCTGGTATTCGTCACCCACGAACACTTCGACCACCTCGACCCGCAGGCGTTGTCCAGCATCCGCACGGATAAGACTCTTCTGGTGCTGACTGAAATCTGTGCGCAGCAGGTCACGGGCGGGACCGTAATGCGCAACGGGGATGTTCAGACAGTGGCCGGGATACCGGTCGAGGCGGTAGCGTCTTACAACCTGGTCCACAAGCGCCCAAGCGGGGACCCATTCCATCCGAAGGGATGCGGTAACGGCTACATCCTGAACTTCGGCGATACGCGCCTTTACATCGCCGGAGATACCGAGAACATTCCTGAAATGAAGGCGTTGCAAGATATTGCCATCGCCTTCCTGCCGATGAACCTGCCCTACACGATGACCCCCGAGATGGTGACAGATGCAGCCAAAGCCTTCCGGCCGCGCATCCTGTATCCGTATCATTACGGGGATACAGATGTTTCGAAATTGGTTGAGTTGTTGAAGGGGGAGAAGGAAATCGAAGTAAGAATTCGGAAGATGGCGTGAGGTAATTGGTGTAATAATCGCCACCGAAAAAAAGCGGCTGGAGAAAATCCAGCCGCTTCGTTTACATCTGCAATTTTTCCAGCACTTCCAACAATCTCACCTGCCAATCCGTATCTTTCCCAAACAAACACCAGTAGGCATTCTTCCCGCCCCGAATCCCTGGCCCCAGATCAGGCAGGCGCTTTGACTCTGTCCCTTCCGGGTAGGCAGGGTAACGCAGCACGATCTGTCCGCTTTCCATGCCGATCGAGACCAGCCCGGCCGCCTCAGCCAGCAGCTTGACCTGCATCTGATAGAACAGGTTGGTAATCATCTCCGGGAGTGGGCCAAAACGATCGGTAAATTCAGCAGCGAGCGCCTCCAGGGCAGACTTGTCGGTCAGGTCGGCCAGGCGGCGGTAAAGACGCAGGCGCAGATTCGTGTCGGGGACGTAGGTTTCGGGGATTCCGATGGCGAGTGGCAGATCTACGTTGACCGGTAAGCCCATCGGCTGGACGGAATCCAGGCTGGCAGATTTCAGGTCCACTTTTAGGCCTTCGAACCTGCCGAGCGTACGGGCCTGCTTGACCGCCGCGGCCAGCAGCCGCGTGTACAGGTGAAATCCCACTGCAGCAATATGTCCCGATTGCCGCGTTCCCAGCAATTCTCCTGCCCCGCGCATTTCCAGGTCGCGCATTGCAATCGAGTAACCCGCCCCCAGTTGTGTGTTCTCGGCAATGATTTCCAGCCGCTCCTGACCTTCGGGCGTGGGAGTCAGTTTGTTGTGCCGGAAAAAGTAAGCGTAGGCACGCGCCGCGCCGCGCCCGACGCGTCCGCGCAACTGGTACAACTGAGCCAGGCCGAAGGCATCCGCCCGGTCCACAATGAGCGTGTTGGCGTTGGGAATGTCGAGGCCGGATTCGATGATGGAGGTTGAGAGCAGAATGTCAATCTCTCCGCCTGTGAAATGGTGCATCACGCTTGCCAGCTCGGTCTCGTGCATCTGGCCGTGACCGATGGCGATGCGCGCTTCGGGTACGAGTTTCTCCAGGTGCATACGCATGGCGTCAATTGTCTGGACGCGGTTGTGGACGAAGAAGACCTGCCCTCCGCGTTCCAGTTCGCGCAGGATGGACTGGCGGACCAGTTTCGGTGAGTACGGTCCAACGTGGGTAATAATGGGCAGGCGCTCCTCGGGCGGTGTATTCAGGTTGGAGATGTCACGCACGCCGGTCAGTGCCATGTACAGCGTGCGCGGGATGGGTGTGGCGGTCAGGGTGAGCACGTCCACTTCGGTACGCAGTTTCTTAAGATGTTCCTTATGCGTCACGCCGAAGCGCTGCTCCTCGTCAATGATCACCAGCCCGAGGTCCTTGAACTGCACGTCGGCTGAGAAGAGGCGGTGCGTGCCGATGACGATGTCCACTGCACCCTGCGCCAGGGCGTACAAAATCTGGCTCTGCTCGCGCGGTGTGCGGAAGCGGGAAAGCATCTCAACCGTCACCGGGAAGGCTGAGAGTCGCTGCCGGAACGTATCGTAGTGTTGCTGCGCCAGTACGGTGGTCGGGACGAGTAGTGCCACCTGCCGCCCGTCCATCACGGCTTTGAACGCCGCCCGCAGCGCCACCTCGGTCTTGCCGTAGCCCACGTCACCGCACAGCAGGCGGTCCATCGGGCGGGGAGTCTCCATGTCGCGTTTGATGTCGGTCAGCGCTTTGACCTGATCATCGGTCTCGATATAGGGAAAACTGGACTCCAACTCACCCTGCCACGCATTATCGGGACTGAAGGCGAAACCTCCGGCGACCTGACGGCGCGCGTACAGATCGAGCAGGTCTTGCGCCACCACTTGCACCGCTTCCCGGACCTTGCGCTTGGTCTCCGGCCATTCCTGCGTTCCAAGACTTCCCGGCGCGGGCAGCGAGCCGTCCGGACCTATGTAACGGGTCAGCCGGTCGGCCTGGTGGATGGGGACGTAAACCTGGTCGCCGTTTTTATATTCAACGCACAGGAACTCGCGTTCTAAACCTTCGAGTGTACGCTGAACCAGTCCAGTGTATCGCCCGACGCCGTAATCTACATGCACAATCCAGTCGCCAGGATTCAGGTCCGCGTAGGCCGCTTCGGGGGTCTCTGCCCCCGGTCGCGGACGCTGGCGTGGCTGCGGACGTTCCCAGCCGAAGATTTCCGAGTCAGTGATCAGGAAATTTGTAAGTCGAGATTCGGAAGTGAGCGCCCAGCCTTCAGAGAGCGATGCTTCGAGAAATTGAGGGTTGCCTGATGCCTGATCCCTTTTCCCTGATCCCTGTTCTACCCAGAGTTCCTCGAGGCGGGAGGATTGGCGTGAAACAATAACGACAGAATTATCCTCGCTGACAATCTTTGCCAGATACTCGGTAAACGGCTTCAGACGTCCGCCGAAGCGCTCTATGTGGCTAAATTGAGAGGCGAGATCGCCACTAGATTCCTCGGCAGTCGAGTGTCCCAGTTCCATGCAGGTGTAACTTTGCAGGTTATCCGCCAACTCTGACCAGGAGATGTAAGGAACCGGAAAATCCTCAGCCAGAGTCCCCTCGGCGATGGACTCACTGCGCAATTTAATCGCCTGCTCTTCGATCTCGGAACCGGTGCTCTCCAGAATGCTCAGGTCATCCATCAAGACCAGCGCCTTCGGAGGCAGGTAGTCCAATAAACTAGCCGGGAATTGGTGTAACAGAGGAATATGGAACTCGGAGACGCGGTCTGGCACGTCCAAAAGGTCCGACTTGTTAGTCTTGTCGGACTTTTCAGACTTGCCAGACAAAATAAATTCGCGGGCAGGCGAAATGAGAATGGACCCTAATTTCTCGATGGTTCTCTGCGTCGCCGGGTCAAAGCGCCGGAGGGTGTCAATCTCGTCCCCGAAGAATTCCAGGCGGACGGGGTGCGGCTCGGATTGTGGCCACACATCCAGCAGGCCGCCGCGGTGGGAGAACTGTCCTGGCTCGAGGACGGTGTCGGCAGGTTGGTAGCCGATGCTGACCCAGGTTTCCAGCAAGGAACCGGGCGGGATGCTCTGGCCGGCCTTAAGCAGTTTGCTGGCCTTGAGGAAATCTCGCCGGGGCAGGGTGTGCGTCATCATGGCTCGCACGGTTGTAACGATGACCGGCGGCGTGGACGGTTTTTCCACAAACGGCAGGTGGTACGCTGAAAGTGCCGTAAGAGTTTGCAGGCGTTCACGCCGGGTGGCGCTGCCCCAGGCGGCATTTTCGTAGAACAGCGGGTTTGGCTCGGAGAAAATGTACCGGGATGCATCTGGCGCCCAGAAAGCCAGTTCGTCATGCAACTGGAGCGCGTGGTCGGCGCGGTCGGTCACCAATACGATGGGCTGGCCCAGGTCCGCGTGCAGGGCGGCCAGGACGGGCAAACGCGCCGCGCGCGGCAAGGCCAGGCCGGAAAGTTGCTTCCCGGTCTGCACATCAGCCAAAAGACGCTGATAGGCAGGAAGAGAGCGGATTTGTTGGAGAAGGAATTCCATGTTTTGTAGGGGCGACCTTTATGGTCGCCCTGGGCGGGAACAAATCACGCCCCTACGGTACGATGCCGTTATACTTATTCATCGCCGCCTCCAACCCATCCGTAACCCATGTCAGGGCGGCCTCCACGGCGCGGTTGAGCGTCTCGGAGATGAACGTCAGGTCAGCGTTCGAGAAATCCTGTAAGACGTAATCGGGGGCTTGCATCTGCCCGGGCGGGCGACCGATACCCAGCCGCAGGCGCGGAAACTCGTCTGTGCCGAAGCGCTCAAGGATGGACGTCATGCCTTTCTGCCCTGCCGAACCGCCATCCGGGCGGATGCGGATTGTGCCGACCGGCAGGTCCAGGTCATCGTGAGCAATCAGCAGGTTTTCCAGCGGGAGCTTATAGAAGTGCATCAATCCCTGCACTGACTGGCCGGAAAGGTTCATGAAGGTCTGCGGCTTGGCAAGGATGATCTTGCGCTCCTGGTAGTTCGCACTTGCCACCAGCGCCTTGGATTGCAGGCGGGTGAAGCGCGCGTTGAGTTTGACCGTCAGCCGGTCCAACAGCATGAAGCCAACGTTGTGGCGGGTCTCGCGGTACTCGCGGCCGGGGTTGCCCAGGCCAACAATTAAATAAGTTTCCGTCATATTTATTTCCGTCGCAGCCAGAGATAAATGCTAACAATTACAAAAATCGAAATTGCCGCCAGTCCGCCATAGAGAATACTGGCAGAGACATCCGTTGGAGCCAACGTGGCTGGGTTGCGCGGCAGGGCGGTTGGTGTGGGGAAGGGTGTCGCGGTCGGCGTGATGGTAGAAAGGGGCGTTGCTTCCGGGGCGAGGGCCATCGGTGTGGGTGTCTCCACCGTTGTGTAGTTACGCACGCGCAGGCCCGAAACGAGGGCCTCGCGGGTACTCCCGTCTGTCAGATAAACGCGCAGGCGTAAAACATAATCTCCATCCGTAATGACCGTTGTATCCCAGGTTGCCAGCCTATCGTTGAACACCGGCAGACTGTTCATTGCAATCATAAACCAGGTCCCGGTCGGATCATCCGCATAGGTGAACGAGACCTCTGCCGAGACAAACCCGGTAACATCACTGGACCCGGCAATTGTCACTACACCCTGAAGCACATCCCCGGGGCGCGGCGAAACAATGACCGGATCGCCAAACTGGGCATTTCGCGCCAGAACTGATGAGGCCAAAACCATCCCGAAAAACAAAGAACAGGCAAGGATGCGCATGAAAAGTCAAAGATTGAGTCTAACACGAAGGGAGACGCGGGTCAACATTTTTCCCTCATTATTAATATTCCCAAAGAACTTCATAAAATGCACTCCACTCCATTCGCTTTTGATGTAAAATCGTCTAGATGTTGCCGGCGTTTCTTCAGGAGAATTATGGACATCAATAAAGAACTTTTTCAATCTTCCGAAGCCCTGACTTTCGACGACGTTCTGGTCGTCCCGGCTTATAGCGAGATCCTGCCTGCCGAAGCAGATGTGACCGCTCGCCTTACCGCCGGGTTACGATTAAATATCCCCCTGCTCTCAGCAGCCATGGATACTGTCAGCGAGGCGCGCCTGGCGATTGCACTGGCGCACGAGGGTGGAATTGGGATTATCCATCGTAATCTGTCGCCGGAACAGCAGGCCAATGAAGTAGACAAGGTCAAGCGCTCGCAATCGGGTATGATTTCCGATCCGATCACGCTGCCACCGGAGGCTACCCTCCAACAGGCGGAAGACATCATGTCCACTTACAAGATCAGCGGTGTTCCTATTGTGGATCAGGAGAAGAGATTGGTGGGTATCCTGACCAACCGCGATATCCGTTTCGTCGAACCATCCGATTTTGGCCAACCAATCAGCAAGTTCATGACTCCCCAGCCACTGGTCACGGCACCTGTTGGAATTTCACGCCAGGATGCCAAAGCCATTCTCCAGAAGCACCGCATCGAAAAGCTCCCGCTGGTGGATGATGCTGGTCATCTGCAAGGGCTGCTGACCGTCAAGGACATCCAGAAAGAGCGCGACTATCCCAGCGCGGCCCACGACGAGCGCGGCCGCCTGTTGGTTGGAGCTGCCGTCGGCGTTGGCGCGGACCTCGAAACGCGGGTTGGAGTTCTGGCGGATGCCGGTGTGGACGTAGTCATCATTGACACCGCTCACGGTCATTCCAAGGGAGTGCTTAATGCCATCCGCCGTGTTCATCAGAAGTGGCCAAAACTCCCGGTCATCGCCGGGAACGTTGTTACCGCAGAAGGGACGAAAGCGCTGATCGAGGCCGGAGCAGCCGCTGTCAAGGTGGGAGTCGGTGCCGGGTCTATTTGCACGACACGCGTCGTTGCCGGGGCCGGGATGCCGCAGTTGTCTGCCATCTACATTTGTTCCCAGGCAGCCCGCCCGTTCAACATTCCTATCATCGCCGATGGCGGGATCAAGTTTAGCGGTGAGATTGTCAAGGCTATCGTCGCTGGGGCAGATACGGTCATGTTGGGCAGCCTGTTGGCGGGTCTGGATGAGTCACCGGGTGAGGTGGTTTTGCTCGAAGGGCGGCGTTTCAAAGAATACCGCGGTATGGGCAGTTTGGGCGCCATGCAAGGTTATGGTAAGGACCGCTATGCCAGCGGGCAGGGCGGCCCTTCGACTTCGCTTGGGGTCGAAGCTGGAAAACTCGTCCCGGAGGGAATCGAGGGACGCGTGCCGTTCAAGGGTCAGTTGCACGATTTCGTTTACCAACTGGTCGGCGGGCTGCGCTCCGGGATGGGGTACGCAGGTGCGAGGTCCCTGGACGATTTGCGAACAAAAACCAGGCTGGTGCGCATCACCAATGCCGGTCTGATTGAGAGCCATCCACACGATGTCATCATCACGAAAGAAGCACCGAATTATCAGTTGACCCAGGATTGAAATGAAAAAACGATTGATCAGGCTGTGGAAGTCCGGCAAAGAAATTGCTGCCAGCCAGGCCGACCGGGCGCTGGAGCATACCTGTTCCGGGCTTTTTGGAAGATGCTGGTCAAACGTTTTACTGCTTCTATAAATACGTGAACTTTGAACAATCAAAATACAGGGACCTTCGGCAGCAATTTGGGTTTACATCTTTGCGCAGTACCCTGTAAGTGAGCAATTGCTATCGGAATAACATGCACAATTTCTAAGTTTCCCGTATAATGAGAGCATCTTCTGAAAATTGTCCTCCGGAGTTCCAATAATGGGTCAAAATCGCAGCGAACAGATGGTCAACCGCTTGCACTCCATGCAGGCCGCCGCGCCGGACATTGAAGCTTCTGCAGTTGTTTCTGTGGACGGGTTGATCATGGCCTCGGCCCTGCCAGCTGAAGTGGAAGAAGACCGCGTCTCGGCCATGTCGGCGGCCATGCTCAGCCTGGGCCAACGCATTGCCGAGGAACTGGGCCGCGGCGGCTTGAACCAGGTGTATATCAAGGGCAGCAATGGATTTATTGTCCTGACTTCAGTCGGTTCAGAAGCTGTGTTGACTGTGCTGGCCCGCCAGGATGGCAAGCTTGGTCTCATTTTCCTGGAAATGCGCCGGGCCGCAGAGGACCTGGTCAAACTGGTCGGATGAAGCTGATTTTCTCGCGCACATTAAGCTACGTACGTCAACCCGCGTGGGGAGGACGCCACTCAATGGCCCTCCCCACGTCCTTTGTTTTTGAGAGGTGAGCATGCCCACAAAATACATCTTCTTCACTGGTGGTGTTGTCAGTTCGGTTGGGAAAGGTGTGACCGCTGCGGCGACCGGCCTGTTGCTCAAATCACGCGGTTTCAAGGTTACGGTCCAGAAACTCGACCCGTACATTAACGTGGACCCCGGTACGATGTCTCCTTACCAGCACGGCGAAGTCTATGTACTGGACGACGGAGCGGAAACGGACCTGGACCTGGGTCACTACGAACGGTTCGTGGATATCCGCCTGGGCCGCTTCAACAACTTCACCACCGGACAGGTATATGCCGAGGTGATTGGCAAGGAACGCCACGGGGACTACCTGGGCGGCACCATCCAGGTCATCCCGCACATCACCAACGAAATCAAGCGCCGCATCGGACTGGTGGCCAAAGAAACCGGGGCGGAGGTTGTCATCCTTGAGATCGGCGGTACGGTGGGCGATATCGAGTCTCAGCCGTTCTTGGAGGCCCTGCGCCAGTTGCGTAACGAGGTGGGACGCGAGAATACGTTCTTTGTCCATGTGACCTGGCTTCCGTACATCGGCGCCACCCAGGAACTCAAGACCAAACCGACCCAGCACTCGGTGGCGGCATTACGTTCGATCGGTATTTCTCCCAATATGATCATTGCCCGTTCGGATTACCCGGTTGAAGACGGCTTGTGTGACAAGATAGCCCTGTTCTGCGACGTAGACAAACTCGCGGTCGTCCCGATGGTCACCTCACAGGTATTGTATGAAGTTCCGCTTCTTCTCGAAGAAGCAGGGGTGGGGGACTACCTGGTGGAGCGGCTGGGACTCAAAGCCAGTGCAAAACCGGACTGGGGTCCGTGGCGGCGGTTGGTGGAGGAAGTCCGCAGGCCGAAACCGGTGGTAAAAATTGCCCTGGTTGGAAAGTATGTCGAGTTGAAGGATGCTTACATCTCGGTGCGGGAGGCCGTCAACCATGCAGCCCTGTCGCTGGGGCTGGAGGCAGATATCCAGTGGGTGCTCTCCAGCGATCTGGAGAAGGGCAAGGGCTGGGATCTCGTCAAATCGGCGGGCGGCATTATCATCCCAGGGGGTTTCGGCTCACGGGGTATCGAAGGGAAAATCCAGGCGGCGAAATATGCCCGCGAGGACAAAGTCCCTTATCTGGGTCTGTGCCTGGGGATGCAGGTGATGTGCGTGGAGTTCGCCCGGGATGTGCTCGGCTACGAAGACGCCAACTCGACCGAATTTGACCGCAGCACAGCCCATCCGGTGATTGATCTGATGCTGGAACAGCGCGCTATCACCGACATGGGCGGCACCATGCGCCTGGGGCTGTACCCCTGCGTGCTCCAGCCGGGGACGAAAGCCGCCGCAGCTTACGGTGAGAAGCAGGTGGAGGAGCGCCACCGTCATCGCTGGGAGTTCAATAACACGTATCGGGAAGAATTCGAAAAAGCCGGGATGGCCTTCTCCGGCATTTCACCGGATGGCTTGCTGGTGGAAATTGCCGAACTCAAAGACCATCCCTACATGGTTGGCAGCCAGTTCCATCCGGAGTTTCTTTCCCGCCCGATGCGCCCGCACCCGTTATTTGTGGGATTGCTGAAGGCGGCGGGGGAAAAAGCAGG
>JADGQD010000209.1 GCA_017882065.1 Anaerolineales bacterium
GTATCAATCGCCTGAAGTAATTTCCCTTCAGCAAACAAGTTCTCCGCATCCGTGACGTAAGACTCCGGGTCGCGGGTGGCCGTCAAAGTCGCCATGAACGGCGACTGCGCCGTTGGCAGAATGAACCGATCAACGTAAGTGACAATGGCAATAAGAATCACCACCACCACAACCAAGAACCAATTGATGTGCGGACGCCGCTGGCGCATGCTCCATTTCGAACCTCGCAAATACATATAATCATCTTACCATCCTATACAAATGGGCGTCAATCCCCGCCAAGCCTCTTGTCAGACAATCCGCTTGCGTTTAGAATAAGCACATGGAGTTCGACGTATTCTCGCTGCTCCCAGAAGTTTTCCCCCCTTATCTCAATAGTAGTATTTTGCATCGTGCCCGCCAGCGCGGGTTGATTGACGTACGCATCCACAACATCCGCGACTGGGCCGCAGACAAACACCATGTTACTGACGACGAACCGTACGGCGGCGGCGGTGGAATGGTGATGAAAGTCGAACCGGTCTTCGCCGCTGTCGAAAGCGTGCTTGGACCGGAAGCCTGCTGCCCGGTCATTTTGCTCACCCCCCAGGGACGCGTCTTCAGCCAAAAAATAGCAATGGAATTAGTCCGGCACCCGCGCCTAGCCCTGATCTGTGGCCGCTATGAAGGCGTGGATGAGCGCATCCGCGAACACTTGGTCACGGACGAAATCTCCATCGGCGATTACGTTCTAACCGGCGGTGAGCTCCCGGCACTCATCCTGATCGATGCCATTTCCCGTCTCATCCCCGGCGTACTCGGTGATCCTGACGGCGCGATGGACGACTCACACGCCACCGGTTTGCTCGAATACCCGCACTACACCCGTCCACCCGAATACCGCGGCTGGGGCGTGCCCGAAATCCTGCTCTCTGGCGATCATGCAAAAATCGAAAAGTGGCGCCGCGAGCAATCCCTGCGCCGGACGTTCAAGCGCCGCCTCGATTTGCTGGAAAGTGCTCCACTAAGTGAAACAGACCGCAAGGTTCTCAAAGAAATCCAAGAAGAAGGAGAAGACTCGTGAAGTTCAACTACGGCAAGATTTTTCTGCTCGGCTTTGGCTTTTTTGGCGTAAGTGTTATCTGGGGCGTGTATAACGCTTTCGTACCGATTTTCCTGGCTGACAAATTTCACCTGTCGCCGGTCTGGATTGGGTTCTTCATGACGCTGGATAACATCGCAGCGTTGTTCATTCAGCCGCCGGTCGGGGCCTGGTCCGATCGCCTGCGGACGAAAATCGGGCGGCGTCTGCCCTTCATCCTGATTGGTGCGCCCATCGGTGCAGTGGTCTTTGGCTTCATCCCAATGGCTGCCGTCCTGCCGCTGTTTGTAGCCTGTACCAGCACGCTCATATTGAGTATGGCCATCTGGCGCACACCGGTGGTGGCGCTCATGCCGGATATTACCCCCTCCGGCAAACGCTCGCAGGCCAACGGCATTATCAACTTTATGGGCGGCATCGGTACTATCATCGCCCTGCAGACCGGTGGTACGCTCTACAAACTCAGCCCGAACTTCCCCTTCTGGATGGGTTCGGTGCTGGTCATCCTGGCCGCGCTGATGGTACTCCTTTTTATCAAGGAGCCAAAAAACTACGAGGAAACTGAAAAAGAACCCAATATGTTCGCCAGCCTGCGCGAAGTACTGACCGACCCCGATAAAAGCGCCCTGCGCCTGTTCCTGGCGATTTTCTTCTGGTTTATCGGATATGCTGCGGTGGAAGCTTTCTTCACGCTGTATGCCAAACACCATCTCGGCATTAACGAAGCGGACGGCGCGACGCTCCTTTCGGTTATGCCGCTGTTGTTCGTCCTGTTCGCGATCCCGTCAGGAATACTTGCCAGTAAGATTGGGCGGCGGGTGACTATTTCCATAGGCCTTCTCATGATGACCGCGATTTTCATCTGCCTGTATATCTTTCCTCCGGCGACACTGCTGGCTCCGGTCACAAAACTGCCGCTGGTCGGCATCCCGCTCGTGGAGGGTGGTGCGCGCATGTTGACGCTGGCGGGTGTGCTGTTGATGTTCGCCGGTGTTGCGTGGTCTTTTGTTAATATCAACTCCCTGCCGATGGTGGTGGATATGACCAGTGCGGCGCGCATCGGGACCTATACCGGCCTGTATTACCTGTTTTCGACGCTCTCCGCCATCGTCGGGCCGAACGTCAACGGCTGGATTATCCAGTTGACCAGCGGAAACTATAACAACATTATGCTGGTGGCGCCCATCTTTATGGTCATCGCGCTGGTGCTGATGTGGGGTGTCCGCCGAGGCGAGGCGCAGAAAGCTGATTAAACGGCGTGCAGGACCTCGGTCCGATATGCAAATAATATCGAAGATGCTTGTCTGATGAAGAAATTACGTGCTGCAATGGCAATTTTGCTGCCCATTCTTCTGGTTGTTCCTGGTTGCACATCTGTATCCCTCGACTGTGCACAACCAGAAGTCTTCTGCGTTGGGCTAGTGACAGACATCGGTCGGCGTGATGATCAGGCATACAACCAAGCTGCCTGGGAAGGTATCCAACAGGCCAAATCTGATGGCGTGGCCGATTGGACAGCCTCCATCGAGACTATTGACGCCAGGGACTACGGAGAAAACATTCGTGTCTTTGCGGAGGCTGGTTACGATGTGATTGTGACGGTCGGATACGATTCGAGCGCTGCTACTAATGCTGCCGCGGGACAAAATTCAAACATCTATTTTATTGGCGCAGACCAGCGCCAGTCTGGGAACCAGAACAGCCTGCCGAATCTCGTCTGGCTCGTTTTCCCAGAGGACCAACTTGGCTTCCTGGCGGGGGCACTGGCAGCAGCGATGACACAAACCGGCCAGGTTGGCGCGGTTTGCGGCAGTGACGCATGGCTGCCCATGAAAAGCTATGGCGATGGGTTCATTGCCGGGGCCCTTTACATCAACCCGGGTGTGAGGGCCACAGTTACATATCATAACGATGTTGGCTTAGACGAGACCTTCACCGATCCAGTGTGGGGTGCAGCCGCTGCCAATTCACTGGTTGACTCCGGGTCAGATATCATCTTCGGTGTTGG
>JADGQD010000210.1 GCA_017882065.1 Anaerolineales bacterium
ATTACCTAATCCCTGAAAGGAGATAACCCATGTCTGACCAAACCCGCTTTATGTTGAACGAAACCGACCTGCCAAAAAAATGGTACAACGTGCTGGCCGATAGCCCTGTCCCGCCCACCCCGGTGTTGAACCCGATGACGAAAGAGCCGATCACGCCGGAGTTCCTCTCGGTGCTGTTCCCGATGGAAATCATCCAGCAGGAAGTCAGCACGGACCGCTACATCGAAATCCCGGAGGAAGTGCGCGAGATTTACAAACTCTACCGCCCGACCCCGCTCGTCCGTGCCCGCCGGTTGGAAAAGGCGCTTGGCACGCCTGCACACATTTACTTCAAGAACGAATCCGTCTCGCCGGTGGGCAGCCACAAACCGAACACGGCCATCCCGCAGGCTTTTTACAACAAGGTCGCCGGGACGAAAGCCATGACCACCGAGACCGGCGCCGGCCAGTGGGGTACCTCGCTGGCCATGGCCTGCAACTTCTTCGGCATTGACCTGGAAGTCTACATGGTCAGAGTCTCGTACAACCAGAAGCCCTACCGGCGCATCTTCATGCAGACCTACGGGGCGCAGGTCTTTGCCAGCCCATCGGAGCGCACGGAATATGGGCGTGCCTTGCTCGCCCAGGACCCCGACAACAACGGCTCGTTGGGCATCGCCATTTCGGAGGCGGTGCAAGTGGCGGTTACCTCCGGCGGGACGAAGAAATACAGCCTCGGCTCGGTGTTGAACCACGTGCTGATGCACCAGACGGTCATCGGCGAGGAAGCCCTCAAGCAGATGGACCTGGCCGGGGAATACCCAGATGTGGTCATCGGCTGCGTGGGCGGCGGCTCGAATTTCGCCGGGATTGCCTACCCGTTCTTGCGCCAGAACCTGAAAGACGGACAGCGCACGCGTCTATTGGCCGTCGAGCCGACCGCCACCCCCTCTTTGACGAAGGGCGCCTACACCTTTGATTATGGCGATACCGCCCAGATGGCCCCCATTGTCAAGATGTACACGCTCGGTCACACCTTCATGCCGGCCGGTATTCACGCCGGTGGTCTCCGTTATCACGGCATGGCTCCCAGTGTTTCGGCGTTGTACGATGCCGGATACATAGACGCGGTTGCTGTATCACAGATCGGGACCTTCGATGCTGCGGTGCAGTTTACCAAAGCCGAAGGCATCCTCCCGGCTCCAGAATCCGCGCACGCCATCCGCGTGGCGATTGACGAGGCGCTGGATGCCAAAGCCAAAGGCGAAAAGCGCGTCATCCTGTTCAACCTGTCTGGCCACGGGCACTTTGACATGACTGCCTATCAATCCTACCTGAATGGCGAACTGGTGGATTATGAGTATCCAGCACATGCAATCGAGCAAGCCATGAAGGATTTGCCGCAGGTGGCAGTGGAAGCGTAGATCAAGAAAGTCATTGTGAACTCCAAAAGCCAGAACAGCGGGTCTTTGGGAATTCCCGTGTTAGAGGGAAGGATATGGGGGTGTTGGGCGGGCGAAGCCCGCCCAACACCCCCTATTTACCTCATCATCACGGCGATTCTCAGAAAACCAGAACATCTGTACGAATTTCGCCGTGTGGTAGAATACAGGGTGCTGTAAGCCAAAAGAGCAAGTTCACGGATTGATATTACAGGGTACTGCGTAAATATTTGAACCCAAATCATCGTTTTTTCCTTGCTTTTTGGCTGCTTCAGTTCACAAATTTATGCAAGGAGCAGTAAGAAGCAATCAATGTCTATGCAAACTGAGCAAGGTAAACTCCCCCCGCCTCCGGGTCTGCTCGCCTCACTGATGGCGGGATTTGATTCTGTAGCCAACCACATTGCGGTCATCCTGCCGCCGGTTCTGCTCGACCTGTTCCTGTGGCTCGGTCCGCACCTGCGTCTGAAGGAATTCCTCCAACCGCTGATTGGCCGCTTGCCTTCGCTGGCGAGCGCTTTCCCATCCAATTTCCCGGACCTGGCCACCGTTCAGACGGGCTGGACAGACATTGCGGATAAATTCAACTTGTTTGTCATCCTGCGCACGTTCCCGGTCGGGACCACCAGCCTGTTGAGTTTCGAGACGTCTGTGCAAAACCCGTTAGGGGTTCCGGTGAGCCTGGATGCCGGTCCGTTCATCGGGATCCTGGGCTGGGCATTATTCCTGGTCTTCCTGGGCTGGATAATTGGCGCTTTGTACTATTATTGGGTTTCCAAAGTGGCGCTTAAATCGGAAGTGCGTTCGCTCTGGAAATCCCTGAAACAAGCTGTATTCCTTTCGCTCATCTGGATGGGACTGATGTTCTTCTTCGGGGTGCCTGCCCTGCTGGTGTTGTCGGTCCTGACGGCCATCAGTCCGGTTTTGGGACAGGTGGTGTTATTTGCCGGGGCGATGATCCTGGTCTGGCTGGTGATGCCGATCTTCTTCTCTGCGCACGGCATTTTTACCTTGCAAATGAATGCACTACGGGCCATCATAAATAGCCTGCACATGGTGCGCTTCACCCTGCCCAATACCGGGTTGTTCTTATTGACGTTTGTGGTGCTCAATCAGGGATTGAACTTTCTATGGAATACCCCGCAGAAAGATTCGTGGTGGACGCTGGTCGGTATTGCCGGGCACGCTTTCGTCTCTACGGCCCTGCTGGCGGCCAGTTTTGTCTATTATCGTGATATTAATGCCTGGTTGAAGGTGGTCTTCGAACAACTTCAACGGCAGGCAACTTCAGCGAAAGCATAGTTTGCGATAGTCCCGTTTCTAGCATATCATCCCGAATCCCTCGGTTAGCCCCGGTTCTCTGACGGGGTACGGGACGGGGAGGAATTTATGGCAGTAAATGGAAGTTATACCGCAAAAGATATCCAGGTCCTGGAAGGACTGGAAGCCGTCCGGCGCCGCCCCGGCATGTACGTGGGCGGTACGGATATCAAGGCCCTGCACCACCTCGTCTACGAAGTGGTGGACAACTCGATTGACGAGGCCCTGGCCGGGGTCTGTACGCGCATCGAAATTATCATCCATCCCGATTTGTCCGTCACCGTCATCGACAACGGGCGCGGCATCCCGGTGGACATCCACCCGGAGAAAAAGAAGTCCGCCCT
>JADGQD010000061.1 GCA_017882065.1 Anaerolineales bacterium
GTTCTTTATCCAACCGCCGTTAAAATAATTCTCCAGAACTTCGATGCCACAACCGACGAGGAACTACTCGACCCGGAGCCGTCGCAGGAAGCCTTGGGGTATGAATCTGAAGACCTGGAGGAGACTTTCCGCCAGACAGTGGAGGCATGCAAGGGCTGAACGTTTTCAACCGGCTTGTAAAGCGGCTAATTCAGATGCAGGAGGATGACAGATGGAAACGATTGGACTTATCGCCGCGATGCCCCAAGAAAGTGAAGCGCTCCTCCGGTGTGTAAAGGAGTGGAAACGAACCACGTTTGGTCCGTTTCGAGGGGCTCGTTTCCGGCTGATGGAACGAGATTGCCTGTTGGTCACATCTGGTATGGGACTCACACGCGCCATGGATGCCACCCGCGCCCTTCTGGCAGGATCAAGTGCCCATCTGCTGGTCTCCTTCGGCATCGCGGGTGCAGTCAACGATGATCTACATGTCGGAGACGTGGTCGTTGCCGGGAATACTTGTTTATTGGACAAGGGTCTGCCTAGTCAGTTTCATTCTCTTGCTTCTTTGTCCGAGGCATCCTGGAACGCGGCCGCTCAAGTTCTACAACCGGCCGGTGCGCACCTGGTTCCCGGGACGGCCATCACCACACGCGGGTCTCAAGTTGTCCTGCAACAACTGGAGCAGATGACCCACCCGGTTCTGGAAATGGAGACGGCTGGCATTGCAACAGTCGCCGCTGAAATGGGGATACCACTCGTCTCAATCCGCTCGGTAAGTGACGGACCTCAGTCGCCAATTCCTTTTGACCTCGAATCGATCTTGGACGAAAAGTACAACTTCCGCATTGGCAAGCTGCTCATGCTGGTTCTCCGCCGCCCTCAAATCATTTTTCAATCCCGGCAGATGATGCAAAATTCCAGGAAAGCTGCCGATAATGCGGCGAAGGCACTGGTTGCAGCATTGAGCCAACCTGACCCCGTCATATCTTCGTGAAGCAGGCAGATCAAATTGAGGATATCTTCCAGTGGATGAACGAGCTTGAACCCACAACGCTGGTGGACAATTCCTTCCGCGAGACCAGGGCTTAGCATCAGCCGAGTCTCCCCTTGACTCGACTCTTTATTTTGGATATAACCATTCAAGATAGCCCGTATACAATTATGCCGCCCAAGAACTAAGAGGAAAACCAACGGTGCCCAAGCGAACCAATCCCAGCACCCGTATGCAAAGTAGCAGTACCTTGAAGAGCGCCAAAGCCGTGCTCTCTGGCAGGAGTAAGAAGGGCTGGTTCGCCCGTCTGCTGCCCTTCCTCGGTCCGGCTTTCATCGCCAGCATCGCCTACGTGGACCCGGGCAACTTCGCCACCAACATCCAGGGCGGTGCGCAGTTCGGCTATGAATTATTATGGGTCATCCTGGGCAGTAACCTGATGGCCATGCTCCTGCAGGCGCTCTCCGCCAAACTCGGCATCGCCACCGGCAAGAACCTGGCCGAGCACTGCCGTGAACGCTTCTCCCGTCCGGTCGTTTGGGCCATGTGGGTGCTGATGGAACTGGTCGCCATGGCCACCGACCTGGCCGAATTCCTGGGTGCGGCGGTGGCGCTCAATCTGCTCTTCGGACTGCCGCTCTGGATCGCCGGCCTGCTGACTGCCGTTATCACCTTCCTCATTCTTGGTCTGGAACGCTACGGCTTCCGCCCGCTGGAGGCGGTCATCACCGGCTTCCTGGCTGTCATTGCCGTCAGTTACATTATCGAAATTTTCCTGGTACACCCGGATTGGGGTCTCATCGCCCATGATACTTTCGTCCCGCATTTCACCAACTCGGAAAGCATCCTGCTCGCCACCGGCATCCTGGGCGCCACCGTCATGCCGCACGCCATCTTCCTGCACTCGGCGCTGACCCAGGGACGCGTGGTGGTCAAAAAACCGGAACAGCAGCGCCGCCTCTTCCGCTTCGAGATCATCGACGTCGCCATCGCCATGCTCATCGCCAGTTCGGTCAACGCCGCCATGCTCATCACGTCTGCAGCGACTTTCTTCAAGACCGGGACGAACGTCGGTACCCTCCAGCAAGCCTACCTGACCCTCCAGCCACTGCTCGGGCGCGCCGCGGGTGTTGTTTTTGGGGTGGCGCTGCTCGCTTCCGGTTTGTCCTCCTCCTCGGTCGGGACGATGGCCGGGCAGGTCATCATGCAGGGCTTCCTGCACTTCCACATCCCACCCTGGATCCGCCGGATCGTAACCATCGTCCCATCGTTGATCGTCATCGGCATCGGCTTCGACCCGACCCGCACACTCGTCATCAGCCAGGTGGTGCTCTCCTTCGGTTTGCCGTTCGCCATCATTCCGCTGGTGCGGTTCACCAGCGATAAGGGCCTTATGGGAGTGCTGGTCAACAAACGCGTCACCACGCTCCTGGCCGGCCTGTCCGCAGTGCTGATCGTCGCCCTCAACTTCTTCCTGCTCTATCAGACATTCTTTCGGAAATAAGCCTATGTTCAAACACATTCTTGTTCCCCTGGACGGTTCCAAATTGGCCGAAGCAGCCCTGCCCGCTGCGGTCTCCCTGGCACAGACGCTTAAAGCGCCGGTCACCCTCCTGCACGTTATCGAACAGGACGCCCCCGACGAAGTCCACCGCGACCGCCACCTGACCAATTCCACCGAAGCTGAAGCCTACCTCGCCAAGACTGCCAAACATGCCTTTTCTCCCAAAATCAAAGTGGACTGGCACGTCCACACCGCCGCCGTGGCTGACGTGGCTCGCAGCATCGTTGACCATTCCGCCGACGAGTTTCAGCCCGACCTGATCATCCTGTGCGCGCACGGGAACAGCGGGATGCACGACCTGTTCTTCGGGAACATCGCCCAGCAGGTCGCCGCAGCCAGCGGAACCCCGGTCCTGCTTATCAAACCGGCGGAGTCTTCCGTCCCGTTTAAGATAGACCACATCCTCGTCCCGCTGGATAACGAGTCCATCCATGATAAAGCCATACCGACTGCCAAGGAACTGGCGAAAGCCTACAAAGCGCAACTGGACCTGCTGTGTGTCATCCCCACCCTGGGCACGCTCTCCGGAGAACAGGCTGCCTCCGGGAATCTCATGCCTGCCACGACAACCGCTTACCTGGACATCGCCGAAGAAATCGCCCAGGAGCACTTCCAGGCGCATCTGGATGAATTCCAAAAAGCCGGTCTCCCCGCCACCGCCGAGATCGCCCGCGGCGACCCGGCTGCGGTCATTGCCAAAACCGCCGAAAATATCGGTGCAAATCTGATTATCTTTGGCACGCACGGCCGCGCCGGTCTCGACGCCTTTTGGAACCGCAGCGTGGCCGCCAGCGTGGCCCGCAAGACACAGATTCCGTTGCTGCTGATTCCGCTCTCCGAATAGTGAGTGTCGTTGCGATGCGGCACTCCGAGCACAGCTTTACGGATTGCTACTTGCATCATTTTTATCGCACATATAAAAGCACACCCTATAGAAAATCGAGCGGGTGTGCTTTTATATTCTAATCTTTCTCTTATCTGCCAGACTATTGACAAATTGAAATCATGCGGATATATTCAACCCCGCTTAACTAATCAAGGATGTTTATTATGTCGCCAACTAAAGTATTAACTGAAGTGATACGTGAATGGTCGGAAATCTTCATGCACCGTTCTGGGCGCGATTTCAAGCGTTTCATGGACGAAACCAGCCTGTCGTTTTCTCAGCTCTCTGTCCTGATGCGTTTGAAGCATGGAGGCAACAGCGGCGTCTCAGAAATTGGAGATCAGTTGGGGGTCACGAACGCCGCCGCCAGTCAGGCCGTCGACCGGTTGGTGCACTTGGGTCTGATCGAACGGACGGAGGATCCTGAAGACCGCCGCGCGAAACGACTGGCACTGACTCAAAAAGGCAACACGCTAATTGAGAAGGGTGTCGAGGCCCGCAGCAAATGGATCGAGGGTCTCACGGATGCCCTGACCCTGGAACAGCAAAACATGATTATTTCGGCGCTCACCCTGCTCACTGAAGCGGCGCGCAAGACGAAAGAGTAGTTCACGAAATCCAGCCAAACAAACATCTTGCTTGATCGAGGAAGCCAGCCAGCTCGAAAAGCCCTGTGCTGGAGTATCAGTTTGTAAATCTTTTTAGAGGAGTCTCCACAACCATGCTACGACTAACCAGATACTTAAAACCCTATATCCTTTTGATCCTGCTCGCCATCGCCTTGCTGTTTGTGCAGGCGAACGCCGACCTGGCATTGCCCGACTACATGTCGAAGATCGTTAACATCGGCATCCAGCAGGGCGGTGTGGCAAACGCCATACCCGTGGCGGTCCGCCAGACCGAGATGAACAAGCTCACCATCTTCATGAGCGCGGCGGACAGAATCAGGGTACTCTCCGATTACACCCTGGTGGATAAAAATTCACCCGATTATGCCGCCGATGTCAAGCTGTACCCCGACCTTTCTCAGGAATCTGTCTATGTCCTGAACAAGGTTGACAGCGCGGAGACCACCTGGCTGAACCCCGTGATGGGTAAGGCATTTTTGATCGTTTCGGGCATCCAGCAGGTCTTGGCGGACCCGGCCAAGGCATCTGCCATGGCCACCAGTATGGGCTTCGACCTGTCCAAGCTTCCGCCCGGGGTGGATATTTTTACTGTACTTGGGCAGCTTCCCCCCGCACAGCTTTCCCAGCTGAGCAGCACGTTCGATTCGAAGTTTGCCGCGTTGGGCAACAGCATGATCGTTCAGGCAGCCGTTACGCCGGTCAAGGCCGAGTACGCTGCTCTCGAAATGGATACTGGGAAGCTGTCGTCCAACTATATCCTTCACATCGGTCTGCTGATGCTGCTCGTGACCTTGGTCTCCGGGACCTGTACGATCATTGTGGGCTTCCTGTCGGCCCGAACAGCGGCCGGGCTGGCGCGCGATCTGCGCCGGAATGTGTTCCAACGGGTCGAAAGCTTTTCCAGCACAGAGTTTGACAAGTTCTCCACAGCCTCGCTGATTACCAGGTCTACGAACGATATCACGCAGATCCAGATGGTCGTCATCATGATGATGCGCATGGTTTTCTACGCACCCATCATCGGGATCGGCGGCGTGATCCGGGCCATCGGCAAAAGCGCCAACATGTGGTGGATCATCGCATTGGCAGTCGTCGTACTTCTCGGCTTGATCCTGACTGTATTTACCATCGCCCTGCCCAAATTCAAGATCATCCAAAGCCTGATTGACCGGCTCAACCTCGTGACGCGTGAAAACCTGTCCGGGATGATGGTCATCCGGGCCTTCAACATGCAGGGGTTCGAAGAAAATCGTTTTGACAAAGCGAATAAGGATTTGACCAGTAATCTCCTGTTCATCAACCGCGTGATGGTCGTCATGATGCCAGTGATGATGATGGTCATGAACGGAGTGACTCTGCTGATCATCTGGGTCGGCGCCCATCAGGTCGCCCAGTCTTCGATGCAGGTTGGTGACATGATGGCATTTATGCAATACGCCATGCAGATCGTTTTTGCCTTCCTCATGCTGGCGATGATGTTCATCATCCTGCCAAGAGCGGCTGTATCTGGTGATCGTATTGCTGACGTGCTGGAGACCGAACCGGTCATCAAAGACCCGCAGGACCCCAGGCACTTCGTCGAGCCGTTCAAAGGGACGGTTGAATTCCGCAACGTCTCATTCCGCTACCCTGGTGCAGAAGAGGATATTCTGCACAATATCAGCTTCACCTCCCAACCCGGTCAGACTACTGCCCTGATCGGTACCACCGGTTCGGGCAAATCCACGATCGTCAGCTTGATCCCGCGCTTCTACGATGTCACGGATGGCGCTGTCTATGTGGATGGGACCGACATCCGGGAAGTCACGCAGCATGACCTGCGCGATAGGATCGGTTACGTCCCGCAGAAGGGCACGCTATTCTCCGGCACTATCGAAAGCAACCTGCTGTACGGCGATGAAAACGCCAGTGACGAAGAGTTGAAATTGGCCGCCGACATTGCCCAGGCCACCGAGTTCATCTCCACAAATCCAGAAGGCATGCAGACCGAAGTGGCGCAAGGCGGGATGAACGTGTCCGGCGGTCAGAAACAGCGCCTCTCGATCGCGCGTGCCCTGGTCAAGAAAGCGCCCATCTATATTTTTGACGACAGCTTTTCCGCCTTGGATTTCAAGACCGATGCAGCCTTACGCAAATCGCTCAAGGAGCATACCGGTTCGAGCACCATGTTGATAGTGACACAGCGCATTGCCACCATCAAGAACGCTGAGCAGATCATCGTGCTGGACGAAGGCAATATTGTTGGCAAAGGTTCCCATGATGAACTAATGAAAGACTGTGAAATTTATCGAGGCATTGCCTTGTCACAATTGAGCAAGGAGGAGTTGGCATGAACACGCAAAGCAGCAAC
The DNA here is from genome assembly GCA_017882065.1 of Anaerolineales bacterium. Classification (GTDB taxonomy): domain Bacteria; phylum Chloroflexota; class Anaerolineae; order Anaerolineales; family Villigracilaceae; genus UBA877. Next base: position 6,403 of record JADGQD010000061.1, read on the forward strand.
CCAACAACCAATCCCAGTCCACTGGGCGGTCGTGCCCCAATGGGCGGCGGCATGGGCATGGGGGGACGTGGCGGTGGCCCCATGGCTATGATGAGGAAAGGGGAAAAGCCCCGCGACTTCAAAGGCACCCTGAAAAAGCTGATCCAATATCTTGGGCAATACCGGCTTTTGATCGTGTTCATCTGGTTATTGGCGATTGCCTCGACGGTCGCAATGATTGTTGGCCCCAAGATCCTGGGTAATGCCACCACCAAGCTGTTCGAAGGTGTGATGGCCCAGATCGCCGGGACCGGTTCCGTCGACTTTGGATATATTGGTCACATCATCGTGCTCATCCTGATGCTGTACCTGGTCTCCGCCTTGCTGAGCTACGGCCAGGGCTGGATCATGGCCAACGTGGCAATGAATATCACCTATCGTTTCCGGAAGGATATCTCCGGGAAGATCAACCGCATGCCGCTTAAATACTTCGACGGCACGAGCCACGGCGAGGTGCTCTCCCGCATCACCAACGATGTGGATACGGTCAGCCAGACCCTGAACCAGAGCCTGACGCAGATCATTACCTCCGTGGCCACGGTCGTTGGTGTGCTTGTGATGATGTTCACCATCAGTTGGCAGATGACCCTGGTGGCTGTGGCCATCCTCCCGTTGTCGTTCGGCATCATTGCCCTGATCATCGGCAAGTCGCAGGTCTTTTTCAAACGCCAGCAGGATTACCTGGGTCACATCAACGGTCACGTCGAAGAAATGTATGGCGGGCACGTCGTGATGAAGGCCTTCAATGGTGAGGCCAGGAGCGTTGAGCAATTTGACCAGATCAACGGCATCCTCTTCGACTCGGCCTGGAAATCGCAATTCCTGACAGGCCTGTTGTTCCCCATCATGAATTTCGTCGGCAACCTGGGCTATGTCGCCATCTGTATCCTGGGTGGCTACCTGGCCATCCAGGGCAGCATCACTATTGGCGATATCCAGGCCTTTATCCAATATGTCCGCTCGTTTACGCAGCCGATCTCGCAGATCGCCAACATATCCAATATTCTCCAACAGACGCTGGCCGCTGCTGAGCGCGTGTTCCAGTTCCTGGCTGAACCTGAGGAAATTCCCGACACTCTGACCCCTGTCCAGTTGGACACCGTCGAAGGTCGCGTGGATTTCAAGAATGTTCACTTCGGTTACAGCCCGGATAAGATCATCATCAATGACTTTTCGTTCTACGCCGAACCCGGCCAGAAAATCGCCATTGTCGGCCCGACCGGTGCCGGAAAAACCACCATGGTCAAATTGTTGATGCGCTTCTATGATGTCAACAGCGGCGCTATCCTGGTGGACGGCCATAATATCAAGGATTTCACCCGCGGCGACCTGCGCTGCATGTTCGGTATGGTTTTGCAAGACGCCTGGCTTTACAACGGACCCATCATGGAGAATATCCGCTACGGGCGTTCCAGCGCTACGGACGAGGAAGTCATTGCGGCTGCCAAAGCTGCTCATGTGGACCATTTCGTCCGCACCCTGCCGGAAGGCTATAATATGGTGCTTAATGAAGAAACCACCAACATATCCCAGGGACAAATGCAACTGTTGACCATCGCCCGCGCCATCCTGGCCGACCCCCGAATTCTCATCCTGGATGAAGCCACCAGCTCGGTGGATACCCATACCGAAGTGTTGATCCAAAAAGCGATGGACATCCTGATGAAAGGCCGCACCAGCTTTATCATCGCCCACCGCTTGTCCACCATCCGTGACGCGGACTGGATCCTGGTGATGAAGGACGGTGACATCGTGGAGCAGGGCAAGCATGCGAAACTGCTGGCTAAGAAAGGTTTCTACGCCGAGCTCTACAACAGCCAGTTCGAAGGCAAAGAAATCTAGCCTGAAAGAGAATCAACCGACCGTTTCAAAAAAATCCAGCCTCTTCCATCTTCCAGAGGAAAATTGGGGGAGGCTGGCCCTCTTTCATCAAGTAACTTATGGAGGACTTTCGCAATGGAAAAAAACATAAAGGTTCAAATGAGGCACCTTGGAAAAACGGACATTCTGGTCACGCCGATTGGATTGGGCGTTATGGAGTTGGCCGGTGGAGGCGGACTGATCGGTCGCATGTTCCCGGTCATTCCTCAGGATGAAAAGAACGCCATTATCAAAGCCGCCCTGGACGGCGGTATCAACTGGTTTGACACTGCAGAAATGTACGGCGCCGGAGTATCTGAACAATCCCTGGCGACTGGGTTGAAAGCCGCCGGCAAGTCTGACCGGGATGTGGTCATTGCGACGAAATGGCAGCCTTTTTTACGGACGGCAGGTAATATTCCGCATAGCATAGAAAACCGACTGCACTTCCTGGATGGATTCAGCATAGGGAATTATATGGTCCATCAGCCTTACAGCTTCTCCTCACCAGAAGCTGAAATGAACGCTATGGCCGATCTGGTGGAGGCGGGGAAAATCCGGTCGGTGGGAGTCAGCAACTTCAACCCTGCCCGAATGCGGCGGGCGCATGCCGCACTGGCAAAAAGGGGTATTCCGTTGGCGGTAAACCAGGTTCGTTATAGTCTATTGAACCGTGAGATCGAGACGAATGGGGTCCTCAACATGGCCAGGGATTTGGGAGTTACTATTATCGCATACACCCCGGTTGCACGCGGCCTGTTGACCGGGAAATATCACAAGGATCCGGGGCTCCTGGACAGCATGTCTGGTTGGCGCAAGGCAAGTATGCAACGCAACCTCGAGCGGACCCGTCCTCTCATCAACGCCATGGATGAGATTGCCGCCAATTACAAAACTACAATCGCCCAGGTGGCATTGAATTGGTTGATCAACTTCAACGGGGAGATTGTCGTTACCATCCCGGGTGCGACCAGGGTTCGCCAGGCTGAAGAAAGCGCCGGTGCAATGAAGTTCCTGCTCTCCGGTGATGAAATGGCTCGACTGGATGATGAGTCGCACAGGCTGTAAGGGCGTGTTATAAAATTCTCTCTGTGATCGTTCTCTGACCGAATCACACGTTAGGCGTCGTTGCCACTATGTTCGTATATTGTAAAATAAACCAATGGAGTACAATCTTCCAAAGGAGGAGCTATGTCTGACTTTGCTATCCAAACCCAATCGCTGACTAAAAACTACGGCTCCGTGCACGCCTTGCGCGGAGTGGACCTGGAAGTCCGGCGCGGCGAGATCTTCGGCTTTCTCGGCCCGAACGGCTCCGGGAAGACCACCACCATCCGCTGCCTGCTGGACCTGATCCGCCCGAATGGTGGAACGAGCCGCGTCCTCGGCCTGGACCCGCAAAAACAGTCCCGCCAGGTGCGCGCCCGCTCCGGCTACCTGCCCGGCGAACTGCGCTTGGAAGATGGGATGACTGTTGAAGCCACTCTGCGCTATCTCAATGCCTTGCGCGGCGGAAAATCAGATTGGGGCTACGTCCGAAAACTTGCCGAACGTCTCGCCCTCGACCTGAAGATCCAGTGCCGCAATCTCTCCAAAGGCAACAAGCAGAAGGTCGGCGTG
>JADGQD010000211.1 GCA_017882065.1 Anaerolineales bacterium
ATCAGCAGCACCACTCTGACCAAGGTCGTGCCGGTCTTCGTCGCCATCATGGTCTGGCTCATCCGCGTCCTGATCATCGGAACTTTCTCGGTCAAAGGGGAGAAATTGTTCAGCCAGGCTGAAACCCGCAACGCCTCCCGTAGTCCCGGTTCCAGCACGGGGCAGCGCCTGCCGGCCCTCCAGCCAGCCAGTTCGCTGAACTCCCACCCGCGTCCATCCAGCGTCTCTTCATTCCGACCGGCGAGCAAGGTGGCGCGGCCCGAATCGAACTACCCCCGCGTGGTAGTCCCGGTTCCCGCACGGGGCTCCGAACCGACTTATCACAACCTACCCATGCAGAGCAAGCCGGTGCGTGAAGCGGAGTACGTAGATACCCCGCGTAATTCCTAGTCCATTTTTTCCTGGAACCATGTCCTCCCGACACTCCGCCCCTTCTTCCGCACAGGCAGCCGTCTCCTCTGGAGGCGGCTGCCCGACTGGATACCTGCTCCCGCCCCTGGCAGTGGTCTGTGTTGGTGCTCTGCTGATGTTTTTTTCACTTGGTTCGACGAACCCTTCCGTCCCGGCGGAAATTCTGGACCAGGCCGCGGAAATTCAAACCAGCGGCCCGCTCCTTCCGCTCTCGTCTGTTTTCACGCCCGAGGTGCAATATTGGGCTGGCAGGATCCAGAACTGGGCGGCCGCGTCGGGGCTGGACCCGAATCTGATTGCCACCGTGATGCAGATCGAGTCCTGCGGCGACCCGCGTGCCCGTTCCCGCGCCGGGGCGATGGGACTGTTCCAGGTAATGCCTTATCACTTCACCGCCAGTGATGACCCTTACGCCCCCGATACGAACGCCTTGCGCGGCCTGGACTACCTCAGGCGGTCACTGGAAACGGCCCACGGCGACCCGCGCCTGGCATTGGCCGGTTACAACGGCGGGATCGGCGTGATCGACTGGTCAGAGTCTGGCTGGGCGGCGGAGACACAGCGTTATGCATACTGGGGGAGCGGGATTTATGCCGAGGCTTCCAGCGGAGCGAGCGAGAGTCTGCGCTTGCAGGAATGGCTGACGGCGAGCGGCGTGTCCCTGTGCAGGCAGGCTCACGACCGGTTGGGGATTAATCCTTAGGAGTGGCTTCCGTCGTCTTCAATATTGGCAGGTAGATGCAGAATGTGGTGCCCTTACCTTCCGCCGAATCGACTTCGATCTGTCCCCCGTGATGGTTAACAATCCAATAGGCAATCGAAAGCCCCAGCCCAAACCCGCCGACTTTGGAACGTGAACGGGATTTTTCGGCGCGGTAGAAGCGCTCGAAGATGTGCGGCAGGTCTTCGGCGGGGATGCCCAGACCGGTATCACGCACGATGAGCCGGGCGTTTTCACCGACTTTTCCCAAACTGAGAACCACCTCGCCGCCTTGCGGGGTGTATTTGATGGCATTCGCGATCAGGTTGATCAGCACCTGCTTCAATCGGTCACGGTCGCCGTTGATCACGATCTGGTCAATCTCGGGGAGTTTTAACTGTATCCGTTCACGTGCCAGGATGCGCATTTCTTTGAAAACTTCCAGCAGGAGCGTATCCATTTCGACCGGAGCAAAATGCAGGGGCAGTTTCCCTGATTCGGCTTGCGCCTCCAGCAGCAGGTCCCCGACGAGGCGAGTGAGGCGGTCGGCTTCGTCTTCGATGTTGTCAAGGGATTCTTCATCCACCTTTTTCATGCGGCGCATCAAGTCCACGTTGCCCTTGATGACGGTCAACGGGGTGCGCAGTTCGTGACTTACATCGGCCAGGAAGCGCTGCTGGGAGGTGAAGAGCTGCTCCAACCGTCCCAAGGTATCGTTGAAGGCGGTTACCAGACGGCCCATTTCATTGTTCTCAGGGCCGCGCTGAGGGATGCGTTGGGACAGGTCATCGGCACCCGAGATGCGCAGGGCACTCTCGGTGATGTCAACCAGAGGCGAAAGCGCCTGGCCGATAAAGAACCAGGAGAGAGCTGCGGCAAAGAGTATGGCGGCCACCGCAATGACGATGATCGTCTGCACGAGAGACTGACGGGTGGTATCCACCATGGTCATACTGGCAGCCACTTGCAGGGTCCCGATCGGACGCCCCCCCGCTTCCAGCGGGACGTTCAGGACGCGCAGGTGTACTTTCTGGATCAGGGAATTGCGGTAAATGGTGCTTTTTAACTGGTAGCCAATCGGGTCGAACGGCTGGTTGATCTGACCGAGGCCAGGGGAAGAGGAGTGCAGCCGCCCGTTGTTGTCCCAGATTTGATAGTAAACAAAAGAAGTCAGGTTGAGTTTGGGCAGGGTTTCCTGGCTGAGTTCACCCGCCGGCCCAACGCGCCAGCCGAGCAGCAGGTCGTCGGCGGTTTGGAACAGGGTGGTATCCACCTGGGTCACCAGCAGGATGTTGACCAGGGAATAGAGCAGGATGCCGAAAATCAGCAGGATTCCCCCGGTAAGTGCTGAGTATAAGATTGTCAGGCGTAAACGCAGGGACATTAAGGGTTCTCGCGCAGGACATAGCCCACACTGCGCACGGTGTGGATCAAGCGCGGCTCATTTTCCAATTCAAGTTTTTGCCGCAGGTAGCGGATGTAGACTTCCAGCACGTTGCTCTCGCCGCCAAAATCGTAGCCCCAGACGCGGTCGAAGATAACCTCACGCGTCAGCACCTGACGCGGGTGGCGCAGGAACAGTTCGAGCAGTTCATACTCTTTGGCTGTCAGCGGGATGAGTCGTTTGCCGCGCGTCACCTGGCGTGAAACGCTGTCCATCGTCAGGTCGGCGAACTGGTAGACCTGGTTGCGCTCGGTTTGTGTGCGGCGCAGCAGGGCGCGCATGCGGGCGAGCAATTCCTCCAGGTTGAACGGTTTGACCAGATAATCGTCCGCGCCGGCGTCGAGACCCTGCACACGGTCCTGAACGGTATCCTTGGCGGTCAGCATCAAAATGGGCAGACTGCCTCCCATCCGAAGGCGGCGGCAGACCTCCAACCCGTCCATACCGGGCAGCATCCAGTCCAAGATGACCAGGTCGGGGTGATGGTCGTGCGCCTGG
>JADGQD010000062.1 GCA_017882065.1 Anaerolineales bacterium
GGACCGGCAGTCGCTGGGGGAGGTACCGCTGGGCCTGCTTGAACTGGCGCCTTCTTCGACAACTCATGTCATCGAAGCAACCGATGGCGTCTTGCCCCGAGGGGGTGCTACGCGAATGCCGCCTCGGCTAGTAGATGCGGGCGCGCGAGTCCAGCCCACCCCCAGCGGTGGTTCCCCTGACAGGCTAAGTCAATTAACCCCCTGTTCCTCCCCTGGCAGGGGATTGTTTTTATTAAGCGGGCAGGATACCCTGTTGGTATGAAAACAAGCATGGAAACAAACATCGAACTGAGAACCGGAAGCTGGCTGCTGGTGGTGGGTCCGCGGGCGATCTGCCCGACCCTGCTGGCGCTGACGGCGCGGCTGGCAGAAGTGGGGCCTGTGCGTGTCCTGGATGGCGGCAACCGCTTCAACGCTTACACGGTGGCACGCGCGGCGCGCGGACGATCAGATATCTTGAACCGCATCACAGTTTCGCGAGCGTTTACCTGCTACCAGGTGTTCTCGCTTTTGGAAAGCACGCAGGCAATCCAATTCCCTTTTGTAGTACTGGATTTGCTCAGCACGTTCTACGATGAGTCTGTCCAAATTGGGGAACGCAAACGGCTGCTGCGGGCTTGCATTTCTCACCTGGAGCGATTGGAACAAGCAGCGGGAGGAGTAGTAAGCATACACCCACCGGCTGTCCCAAGCCAAGCGGCTGTAGAACTTTTGGGCCTGCTCCAGGCCTCCGCGGTGGACACCTTCTTTGTCCAACCGGTAGCAGCGGCTCCTGAACCGATGAGGTTGTTCTAATGGGACGTACCCTACCTTCCGCGACGCAGGTATTCATGCAAGAAGAGGCAGCCTTTGCCCGCTTCCGGCGCGCACTGCGGAGGACGGACCAACTGGCCCTGGATGACCTGTTCGTGTCTGCCCGGCAACACCTGGCTGCTGCGCAATACGCCTCCCATGCCCTGCCCTTTGAGGTATTCCTGCTGGCGATGCTGCTGGAAGAGCACAAGGAAGTGCTGCGATTGAAAGAGCGGGTGGAAGACATCCTCTCCAGACAAAAATGACCGAGACGATTTCTGGCTGGCTGTTCGACATCTATCCGAACGAAACCAACCTGACCCTCTGGCTGATCGGAGAGGATGGGAAGCGGCACCGCTTCGTTCAGGACTTCGCCGCGACGATTTATGCCGCCGGTTCATCCGCGCGCCTGCGGGCACTCTGGAGGTGGCTCAAAGCGCAGGCGGTTCCCGTGCATCTGTCGCGCCTCGAACGCAAGGATGTGTTCCAGGGGATGGTGGCCGTACTGGCTGCTGAAGTCCTGCAACCTGTAAAACTGGACGAAATCTTCCGAAGTATGGTGGCTGCCTTTCCCGACCTGACCTACTACGACGCCGACATTTCCCTGCCGCTGCGTTATGCGGCGGCTTTCGGTGTCTTTCCGCTGGCGCGCTGCCGGCTGGAGGTGCGGGACGAAACCGTTGTGAGTATGACTGCTCTGGATACTCCCTGGGATCTTGAGCCTGTACCGGCCCCTCTTCGCATCCTGTCGCTGGAACCCGACTGCGACCCGGCGCATGGAGAACCCAAGGCGATCATTGTCTCTTATGAGCGCGTCCGGTATTCCTTGCCTCTTGAGAAAAGGGTCCCGCTTCTGATCAACCTGGGTGCAGACCTCAGGCGCTATGACCCGGACCTGATTCTGACCTCCTGGGGTGATACCTGGTTGATGCCACTGCTGATGGAACTCTGTAAAGAGAGCGGGAGTATGCTGCCCTTGAACCGGGATGAAAGCCAGTCAGTCGTCGAACGAAAAGAGCACACCTACTTCTCATATGGCCAGATCGTCTACCGTGGCCGTCAGGTGCAGTTGCGTGGCCGCTGGCACCTCGACCGGCACAATGCCATGCTTTGGAGTGACTATGGCATGGAAGGTGTCCTGGAAATGGCGCGTGTCACCTGCCAGCCGGTCCAGGATGCTGCCCGGCTATCTCCGGGCACGGGGATATCGTCCATGCAATTTGTCACCGCCCTCCAGAAGGGCATTCTCATCCCCTGGCACAAGCATCAAGCGGAGACTCCCAAGACCGCCATGGACCTGCTGCGGGCGGACATGGGCGGGATGGTGTACCAACCCACGGTGGGACTACACCGGGACGTGGGGGGGATCGACTTCGTCTCGATGTATCCGGGCATCATGGTGAGGTTCAATATTTCGCCGGAAGTGCCGCGGGCAGGGACGGACCTGGAACCTGCTCCAGGCGAGCCGGGGATCGTTCCGATAACACTGGCTCCGCTCTTGAACAAACGCCTGGCGCTCAAGTCGGCCCTTCTGACCCTCCACCGATGGGATTGTCGGAGGCCAGGCTATCAGGCATTGGCAAGTGCACATAAATGGTTGTTAGTCACTTGCTTCGGCTATCTGGGCTATAAGAATGCGAGATTCGGTCGCATCGAAGCCCACGAGGCGGTGACCGCTTATGGGCGCGAGGCGCTGCTGCGGGCCAAGGAAGCCGCCGAAGACCTGGATTATGAGATCCTGCACATGTACGTGGATGGGCTGTGGGTGCACAAGGAGGGCTGCAAGACGCCGGCTGATTTTGAAGCCTTGCTGGCCGATATCACCGAACGAACCGGCCTGCCCATTTCTTTGGATGGGGTGTACCGCTGGGTGGTGTTCCTGCCGTCGCGCCTGGATGAACGGGTGCCGGTGCCGAATCGCTACTTCGGCGTCTTTCAGGATGGATCGATCAAGGTGCGCGGCATCGAGGCCCGCCGCAGGGATACCGCGCCGTTCATCGCAGAGACGCAGATGGCCATCATGGAGATCCTGGCAAAGGCCGAGGATGCGGAGCACTTGAAGGAAGTTTACCCGCAGGCTCTGGCTTTTGCACACAGGGAAATGCAGGCGCTGAGAGCCGGGAGTGTGCCGGTGGAGAAGTTATTGGTGTCGCAGAAACTGAGCCGGGAATTGGGCGAGTATTCTTCCCCGTCACCAGTGGCGCGGGCGGTGCGGCAATTGGAAGAAGCCGGGAAAGCCGTACGCCCAGGGCAGAGGGTGCGCTTCCTGTATACGCGCGGCAGGCCGGGGGTGCGCGCCTGGGATGCTCCGGAACAACCGGACCCACGCTGCGTGGATGTAAAGCGTTATCAAACCCTACTCAAGCGGGCGGTCGAGACGGTCCTGGCGCCCATTGGGCAAAGCGTGGACGGGGGAAAAGATGACGAATGCAGATATCTATTCCCCGTTAAAATTGCCGAGCCGCTGGGTGAGGGGGGCACCCAACGACTCGACTTTCTGAGTATATCCAAAGTGAATAATTTTGTCAATGGAGGTGGTTGACATGGAGGTGGCTAACACCATAAAAACCGTAAGGTTGCAATTAGAAGGTGCGTGGATAATAAAAAAACTTCCGGGGCTGAACCTCGGAAGTTTTTGCGTTTAGATTATCTCTGTTTCTGGTTTGCGTCGGAACCAGTTGCGCCACTCTTTGTTTTCCCACACGGTCAGGATTGGAGGCGCGTTGAAGATCGATGAGTATGTGCCGCTGAAAATACCAATGATCAGGATGATCACGAAGTGGCGGATACTGGTGCCTCCGAAGAGTACCAGTGCCAGGAGTGTGAGCATGACCGTCAATTGGGTATTGATCGAGCGGTCGAGGGTTTGTACGATGGAGTGGTTGACCACGGTCTCGTAGCCCACGCGCCGGTAGATGTTTGAATTTTCACGGATGCGGTCGAAAACCACAATGGTATCGTGTACCGAGAAGCCGATCACCGTGAGCAAGGCTGTCAGGAAGAGCGAGTCGGCTTGCCAGCCCAGGAAGTGGCCGAGGATGGCTTCCATGCCAACAACCACCAGCACGTCATGCAGCATGGCGATGATGGCCGCTGTTCCGTATCGAAAGGCGTGTTGAACGCCACGAAAGGCATACGTGATGTATAGCAGGATGGCGAAGGCTGCCAATGCAACCGCTCCGGCAGCGCGAATGGCGATTTCCTGGCCGATAACTGCGCTAACCTGCGTGAAATTCAAAATGACGACATCCTGGCCGCCGCCGAAGCGGTCTTTCAGCGCCGCAACGATCTGTCTTTTCAGGGCATCGTTCATTTCTTTTGAACGGATTGAAAGCGAGTCGGCCCCGACGGGCTGTACCACAGGATTCGAGATATTTATCTGCGATGTGGACATTTCGTCATAAAGGGCGGCGACATCGGCAATGATGGGTGGTTGGCCCGAGGTAAACTGTACCTCGAGCAGGCTGCCGCCGGTGAAGTCAATCCCCAGAGGAAGTCCCCAAAGAATTAAGGCGACGATCCCGGGAATAATGACCAGCAAAGAGATGCCGAAATAGATGTAACGATATTTAATGATATTCATCGCGGGTTCTCCTAAATACCGAACCAGCGGGGATGTTCGGTGGATTTGATTGTATCCAGCACAAGGTGCAGGAAAGTGCGGGTGACGATGATGGCGGTGAACAAGCTGACGCCTACACCCAATGCCAGGGTCAGGGCGAAGCCTTTGACCACACTGGCTCCGAAGGCGCTGCCAAACCAGAACAGGATGACGCAGGTGATGAGGGTGGAGAAGTTCGAGTCGCGGATGGATGGCCAGGCTCGCTTCCAACCCAGGTCAATGGCTTGGTGAAGGGTACGACCAGCGCGCAGTTCTTCCTTCAGGCGCTCGAAAATAAGGATATTGGCGTCCACGGCCATACCGATGCTTAAAATGAAGCCGGCGATTCCGGATAGAGTCAAAACGACCGGAATGAGTTTGTAGAGCATCAAGCAGATCAACGCGAAGGTAACCAGCGCCACATCAGCAATTAAACCCGGCAAGCGGTAGTAGAGGCCCATAAAAATGACAACCACTAAAAGGCCTATGATGCCAGCAATCACACTTCGGCGAACGGATTCTTCGCCCAACGTCGGACCGACCGACTGGCTTTGGACCACTTTGATGGGTACGGGCAATGAACCGTAGCGCAATTGGATGGCGAGCGCATTGGCGCTATCCTGGGTGAACTTCCCTTGGATGACCCCTTGTCCGTTTGGAATCTTGGATTTAATGATCAGAGAGGAGATCACGCGCTTATCCAAAACAATCGCCATATACTGATTTACATGACTGCCGGTGTAGTCGGCGAAGATGGTGGCTGCTTCGGATTTAAAAGTGGTGGCGATGTCGAAACCGCCGAGAGATGCGGCCTGTACACTGACAGCACTCAGCGCCGCGCCAGTCAAAACAGTATGGTAAATGGTTGGCGTGGCGGTCGGAGCAGGAGTGGCAGATGGATCAGTGGTGGGGGTATTTGTCGGGGTCTCGGTTGTCGTAGTCGAGGTACTGGAGGTTCCAAAGTCGGTCTGGATAATCGTTCCTTCCGTGACGGGTGTGCTGCCTATGTCCACAAACTCGAGCAAACCGGTCTGCTGTAAAGAAGCAATAACCTGTTCCGGGTCTTGTAAACCAGGGAACTCGGCCACGATGCGGCGAGGAGGAGCCACCTGCATGACCACTTCGCTTACACCCAGGGCGTTGGCACGACTTTCCAGAATCTGCCGGGTGACATTCAAATCGTCCGAACTGATCGTGGTATCGGCAGGTAAATCGGCTTCCAGAAGAACCTGGAGACCGCCGCGCAGGTCAAGCCCGAGACGGATATCCACATTGCGGTCTATGAGAGGAGTTTGCGGGTTGAAAGGATCGGGGATGGTGATTTGCTTGCTCACGTCCACCCAGATTGCCAGTGCAATCAATGGGATGATGAGAATGAGCCAGTTGTATTGGCGACGATTCATAAAAGGCTTCTCCATTCACGAAAATGCCAGCCTTTGGCTGGCGGCGGGGCTGATTATACTCCGATTGAGAAGGCATGGGTAGGGCACTAAGAGATGTGATCAGGGCTTTCATAAAGGTGGAGGGCGGCTTTACCGCTACCAACACCCCAAACCCCGAGTATGGGAAAACAGTGGCGGTGTGATGGGGTAAAAAACGGGAATTCCTAAAGGCTAGTTTAATGGATGCCTCGATTTTGGAGAAACTCCAAGACAAGATCCAAGACTTCAACAATGCCGAGTGAATCGGTATTCAGGTAGAAATCGGCATGTTCTTTGGCATGTGCGAGCCGTCTTTGTTGTTCCTCCCATTCGGACTCGGTCCACTTCATCTGGCGTCGCTCGCCACCCACCGAGCAGGAGGCCTGTAAAAAAATCAGAACATCGGGCATGGTCAGGCGCTGCCACATATCTTTGACGAAAGAATGCTCCTGTACAATGGCGTGGGCCCGATAACCGTTCCGTTGCAGACCTTCAGCCAGCGTCGTTTTACCCGCGCCGCATGGACCGACGATGCCGACCAAGGGTTGGAGCTTACCTGGAGGCTCCTTAGCGGTGGGATAAAGCGTTGTCATGCAATAAATGGTTCAGTGTCTCTGGTCCGCCCAACACTGCCAGTAAATTCCCTGCACCGAGCAACGCACAGTTGGCCGGATGCATTTCGGACTGGTTGTCTTGGCGCACCAGGATGATATTCGGTGATAATTGTCTTCCTCAAAGCTAACCGTCTTCCCGGCCAGTTGGGAGCCGGGGAAAATGCCTGCCGCGTCAGGCTGAGTTTGTTTGCTTTTGATTGAAATGGGGTTGGTCACATCGGCAGCCGGACCGTCATTCGGCGTACTTCGTCTCCGAGCCGTTTCAATACTTTGAGTACAACCACGCTGATGTCATCCGCGGGACGACCTTCATCCAGATTTACTGCCTCGGCCAGGAGCGCGTCGGCAATGGCCTGCGGGGAGGGGTCCTGTTCTTCGAGCATTGCTTTGAGCGATGTGCAAACGTCCATCGGCCGTCCGACTCGTTCTCCGGCATGGACCAGACCGTCGGTGTAGATGACGATAACCAATCCTGGCTCTACTGGAATTTCGGTGATGACCGGCCGGGCGTTGCGCGCGGTCCCGATTGAGTTAGATTCTGAACCAATACAGTCAATTTCCTCGCCGCGGGCGATGAAAAAGGGTGCCGGGTTGTTGCGGGTGATGACGACTGTCCCGGTATGCAAATCCACCGAGACGATATTGAGAGTAGAAGTTACTTTGCCTTGCTTGTCCGTGTAGAGCAAATCCGAAGCTGCGCGCGCCGCGGCTCCGTCGCGCACGCCTTCGGCCAGCAGGCTGATGACCTTGCGGACGACCATCATCGAGACGGCTTTGGCGCCGCGTCCCGAAGTCTGTCCGTCGGCCAGCACCACCGAAAGGCCACCGTTGGGCCGTTCCACCACTTCGAGCGTATCACCGCTCTCGGTGACGGCGTACTTGTTTGTTTTTGCGACGGCAATCTGGATTTCCATGCCCTCATTTTACTCCAAATTAGGTACCCGGTCTCTTTTCCGCCACAAGGACCAGCACCTGGCTGCCATTCTTTTCCACGATCTCGCTCCGGACCTCGAACCCGGCGCCCACGAACCGGTCTCTTATTGCTGCCGAGACCGGTCCCGGCTTGCCCGGTGCTTCGCTGCTGAGACGGAACAGCCATGCCGCCAGCCGTTCCAGCGGACGCGTCCCTGTGATCCAAGCCATTGGCAGGATGATCAACTTTCCGGCTGGCACAAGCACGCGCTTTATTTCGATTAGCGTTTGTGGATTGAAAATGTACTCGGCAGGGAAGGTGGCCACAACTGCGTCGAAGACCCCACCCACAAAAGGAATATTATGCGCGTAGCCACGAGAAAGACGAGAGATGTCTCCTGATTTTCTAAGGCGGTGGCTTGCCTGTTGCGCCATCTGGCGAGATTCGTCCAGCCCGAATGCCGGGAGTTTTTTTTCGTTCAGGGATCGTTGCAGGTGTCCGGGACCGAAACCGAGTTCGAGCACGCGCCCATTCAGGAATGGGAGTGCAGTCTGTACCCAGTCCTGCCAGCGGCCCAGTGAGATAACCGCTGCGACGAAGTCGTAGGTCCAGGCGAATTGATGGTAGAGGAGAAAATAGATGGGGCGCAGGAGGACTAGGATCAGGCGCATGGCCTAATCATACACTACTCTCGTATTGGATTTTCCCGTCGGCCAGCTCTATTTTGCTGTCTGCCAAAGCATTTACCTCGCGGTCATCGTGTGTGCTGAACAAGGTGGTCGCGCCAGTCGTCGGCAGGAGCGCTTTAAGATCCCGCAGGAGTTCGGTGCGTGTCTTTTTATCCAACGCGCCGAACGGCTCGTCGAGCAGGAGTAGCTCCGGTTGCAGTACGAAAGCACGTGCCAGAGCCACGCGCTGGGCCTCGCCACCGGAGAGCGTGGCGGCTTTGCGAGTCTTCAGGTGTTGAATACCCAGACATTCGGCCCAAGCTTCCACGCGCCGAACGGATTCGGGTCCGGGGACATGACGGAAACGTAGACCAATGGCGATGTTTTCGTAAACGGACATATCCAGCAGGAGTGGGTCCTGCATGACCAGACCAATGCGGCATCGATACTCCCGGTCGCGCAGACCAGTCACCGGTTTGCCGTTTAGCAGGATATCTCCTCGCTCCGGTTTTATCAGGCGCGCCAGCACCAGCAACAAAGTGCTTTTTCCCGCCCCGTTCGGTCCCACCAGCGCAAGCACCCGTCCTCTTTCGATGTTCAGGTGAACAATCTCCAGCACCGGACGTCCAGCGCGGTGGACGAGTAGATCGCGGATTTCCACCAGCGTGCTCATCGTTTGGATCCCCGCTGTTGGATCCAGGTCAGGGCGAAGTTGATCAGGAAGGTGATGAGCAGCAACAGAATACCCAGGGCGATGGCGCTGGCGAATTCGCCTTTATTGGTTTCGAGTACGATGGCAGTCGTCAGTACGCGCGTCTGGTGGCGGATGTTACCACCGACCATCATCGAAGCACCCACCTCGGAGATCACGCTGCCGAACCCGGCCATCAATGCGGCCAGGAGCGGCAGGCGTGCCTCGCGCCAGATGCTTAGAACCATTTGCAAGCGGGATGCGCCCAGCCCCAGAAGTTGCAAGCGCAGGCGCGGGTCGAGGGCTTGCAAGGCGGCGGCGGTAAGACCGGTCACGACCGGCGCGGCAATGATGACTTGTGCGATGATGATGGCGGTTGGCGTGTAAATCAAATGCAATCCCCCAAGCGGACCGGAGCGCCAGAGAGTCATTGCAACTGCCAGGCCGACCACCACCGGTGGCAGAGCCATACCGGTGTTGACCAGCGTGAGCAAGAGGGAGCGCCCCGGAAATTTTCTCAACCCCAGCAACGTGCCGAACGGCAGCCCGATCAACAGGCTGATGAGCGTCGCCAGCCCGGAGACTTTGATGGAGAGCAGGGTGATTTCCAAGACATCCGGGTTATTAAAAAGCATGGAATACTACTCCAAAGAAATGATGTGCCGCGCACGAATATGTGCGGCACATTTTAGCAGATAGTTGATTTATGGCAAACCAAGTTCGGCGTCGGTCTTGCCTGCGTCTGGGTAGAAGAGCTGTTGCCCGTACTTGTCCACGCCGAAGGTCATGATGATGGCCTGTCCGGCTGGTGAAGTGATGTAATTGGCGAAGACAATTGCCCCGTCCACGTTGGTGGACGGCCACTTGTCGTGGTTGACCACGATGACGTGGTAGATATTCATCAGGGCATTGTCGCCCTCGTACAGGAGCGCCAGTTGATAGTTGACCTGGTTTGCCAGGAAGGTGGCGCGGTCGGTCAGTGTGTAAGCGCCCTTCTCGGAAGCGATGGTCAGTGTGGCACCCATGCCCTGTCCCGTTTCAACATACCAGGCCTGGCCAGCCAGAGTGATATTTGCCGATTTCCATAGCGCCAATTCCTTTGTGTTCGTGCCGGACTGGTCGCCGCGCGAGATGAACTGCGCGCCGGACGCGGCAATTTTCTGAAAGGCTTCCACTGCCGATGCCGCGGTCTTGACGCC
>JADGQD010000063.1 GCA_017882065.1 Anaerolineales bacterium
AAATGCGGGAAACCGATTTGCGCCAATTGCGCTGTCCGCACGCCCACCGGCTACCGCTGCAAGGAATGCGTGCGCGGCCAGCAGAAGATCTTCGAAACTGCCGAATGGGTCGATTACGCCCTGGGGTTTATCACGGCGGGCATCCTGGGCTTTCTGGCCAGCCTCTTGGCCAGTCTCGTCAGTGGTCTGAGCTTCATTGGCTGGATTCTGATTGTAATCGGGGCTCCCACTGCTGGAATGGTCATCGCCGAAGGGGTACGCCTGGTAACCCGCAAACACCGCTCGCGTGCCCTTTTCATCACGATTGCCGCTGCTGTGGTCTTGAGCGCTCTGCCTGTCATTATTCTCCACTTGCTTGCACTGGATATCTTTACTCTCATCTTCCAGGGCATTTACCTGTTCATAGCCACGCCGATTATCTACACCCGCCTGTCTGGCATTCAGTTGACGAGATGACATGCTGACCGAGCTCCGCATCCAAAACTTTGCCATCATTGACCACCTCGAGCTGGAATTTGGGCCGGGGTTGATGGTCTTCACCGGCGAGACCGGCGCGGGCAAGTCCATCATCATGGACGCCCTGGACATGCTCCTCGGCGGACGCACCGATGCCACTGCCATCCGCAGCGATGCGGACCTGGCGCGTGTGGAGGCCACCTTCAAGTTATCCGGCCCGGAACGGGTCGCCGCACACGAGATCCTGAAACGCGAGGATTTGCTCGACGAACAGAACTACGTCACCCTGACGCGTGAAGTCCGCCGTGAGGGACGCAGCCTGGCCCGCATCAATGGCCGGACCATCAGCCTGTCGCTGTTGAAAGAACTGGGCGAATTGCTGGTGGACATCCATGGCCAGACTGAACATCTCTCGTTGCTCAACGTCCACGCCCACCTCGGTCTGCTCGACCGTTACGCCAACGTAGAGTCCTTGCTGGCAGCCTACCGCAAAACCTACCAGAACTTGCTCGACATCCGCCGCGAACTGGAGGGTTTACGCGAAGCCCAGCTTGACGCTGAACGCCGCACCGAAATGCTCACCTTCCAGGCCGGGGAGATCGAGGCCGCCATACTCAAACCCGGCGAGGACGAAGACCTGCGCAAAGAGCGTGACCGGCTGGCAAATGCGGAGTCGCTCACCAACCTGGCTCAGCAGGCCCTCACCGTCCTGGACGAGGGCACCTCGGAATCCCCCGCCTCCACAGACCTGATCGGACAGGCAGTCCAATCGCTGACGAAACTTGCCCAGATTGACGGGACGCAGAACGCTCTGGCGGAACAGTCCGTCACGCTGGAAGAAACCCTGGCCGACCTGGCACGCGGCCTGCGCAATTACCTCGAGACTATCGAGTTCAACCCTAAACGGCTGGAGGAAGTCGAAGAGCGTCTCGACCTGATCCGCCGCCTGGAACGTAAATATGGCGGCACCATCGAGTCCACCATCGCCTTCGCCGCCGACTCCCGCAAACAACTCGCTACCATCACCACCGCCGCCGGGCGCATCGGCGAACTGGAAACCGCCGAATCTGCCGCGCTGGCAAAACTCTCCGAACAGGCCCTCGGACTCTCGCAGAAGCGCAAGGAATCTGCCGAACAGATGAGCAAGTCCATCGAGGCCGAACTGGGTGACTTGCGCATGGCCGCCGCCCGCTTCGCCGTGGATTTCCAGACGAAGCCCGCCGCGGATGGCCTCCCCCTGCCAGATGGCACCCGCGTTGCTTTTGACGGAAATGGCCTGGATAAAGTCGAATTCCTGGTCGCACCGAACCCGGGTGAGGGTCTGAAACCGCTTGCCAGGATCGCCTCCGGCGGCGAGACCTCCCGCCTGATGCTGGCGCTGAAAAACGTGCTGGCGCGCGCCGACCAGGTCCCCACGCTCATTTTCGACGAAATTGACCAGGGCATCGGCGGTCGCGTCGGCGGGACGGTCGGCGAAAAACTCTGGCATCTCGGCCGCGCCCACCAGGTATTTGTCATCACCCACCTGCCGCAACTGGCCGTCTTCGGCGACCAGCACTTCCAGGTGCAGAAGGTCATCGAGCAAAACCGCACGCTGACCAGAGTTGCCAAACTGACCGGCGAACCCCGCACTCTCGAACTGGCGCAGATGCTCGGCGCCGTGACTGAAGGCACCCTCCGTTCAGCCCATGATATCCTGCAAAGCGCCCAAACATTCAAGACCGGTAAAAAAGCCGCTGCCAATTAGCGAAACGCACCTCTGTCAGCCCCCTATAGAAATGCGGTAGTCCCGGTTTCTGCACGGGGCGGTAGTCCCGGTTTCTGCGGTAGTCCCGGTTTCTGCACGGGGCACGGGGCACGGGGTACGGGGCATGGGACATGGTACACAGTTTTCACAAAGTCGGGGTTTGGGGTGTTGGCGGGTGGTAAACCGCCCGCCAACACCCCAAAATCTTCTTCTAGCCGAGGCGGCTTCAAGCCGCCATCGGCAGTTTCGGCGCCGCGAGGCGCCGAAGCCCCCGCCCTGGGGCGGGGGTCACATCGTCCCGGTGTCGTTCCGGGAGGGGTGGGGGTTACCAGGCTTTCGTACTTTGTGAAAGCCCTGAACATGGTAAATGTCAGGGTTGTCAACTAGTCCATTCGACTGTATAATTCCTTTATCTTATCCGCCGGAGTTTCTAACAATATGGAACAAAATGACGCCCTTCTCGGGCAGGGGGTTGCGCCCGAGAGCAATCTTCCCGCCGAAGTAGTCCCGGTTCCAACACAGGACGACGACACAAACAACAATCTTACCAACATGGAAACCCTCCTTGACCAGGAGGGCATGTCCTTGGATTTTCCCCTACCCGGTGAAATCCGTACCGGAGTAGTCGCCAGCATCAGCCAGTCGCAAATCCTGGTCAGTGTTGGCGCGAAATCGGAAGGTGTGATCACTGGCCGCGAACTGGAAGCCATCCCGGCTGAAGAACGCGCCGCACTGCAACTGGGCCAGGAGATCACGGTCTATGTGTTGTCCGCCGAAGATTCCAGTGGGAATGTTGTCCTTTCTTACACCCGCGCCCAGGAACAAATAGGCTGGGCCGAAGTCGAGAAGATGCTTGAAGAAGGCAGCGCTTATGATGGCAAGGTTGACGGCTTCAACAAAGGTGGCATTATCGTCTCCGTGTTTGGCCTGCGCGGATTCGTGCCTGCCTCGCAGCTGGGCATCTCCCGCCGCATGGCCGTCACCGGCGACACCCCGGACGCGCGTTATGCCAAAATGATTGGCGAGGCGATCACCGTCCGCGTGATCGAAGTGGACCGCAAGCGCCGCCGCCTGATTCTCTCCGAACGCGCCGCTTCCAGCGAGACCCGCCAGTCCATCAAAGAGCGCGTCATTGAATCGCTAAAAGAGGGCGAGGTATACGCCGGTAAAGTCACCAGCCTGGCTGATTTCGGCGCTTTCGTCAATGTCAACGGTGCCGATGGCCTGGTGCACCTGTCCGAGATCTCCTGGGAACGCGTCCAGCACCCCTCCGAGGTGCTTGAAGTGGGCCAGGAAGTGCAAGTCAAGATCATCAACATTGACCGCGAAAAGAAGCGCATCGGCCTGTCCATCCGCGCCCTGCAGAACGACCCCTGGCAGAGCAAGGCGGACAAATTCAAAGTCGGCCAATTGGTCGAAGGTATCATCACCCGCCTGACCAAATTCGGCGCTTTTGCCCGTCTGGAGGGTGACCTGGAAGGCTTGATCCACATCTCCGAGATTAGCGAGAATCGCATCGAGCATCCCAAGGAAGCCGGCCTGCATGACGGCAGTGTCGTCACGCTGCGCATCATCCGCATTGACCCCGACCAGCGCCGTATCGGCTTGAGCCTGCGCAAGGTCGACTCGGGTGCTTACAAAGACCTCGACCTGAAACAGATTGATCTCGAAGGCGTCAACCTGGAACTGGCGAACAAAGATCCCGACGTGGTAGTCCCGGGTCCAGCGAATCAGTCCCGGTTCTCGCATATCATCCCGAATCTCGTACGGGACGGGGCCCAGGACCAGAAACAGGTTGATCTGGAAAGCGCCAACCCGGAACTGGCAAACGACAAGCACTCCAAGGACGAGGAAGCCCCCAAAGATGAGGAAGCTCCCAAGGACGAGGAAACTCCCAAGGACGAGGAAACTCCCAAAGACGAGGAAGCCCCCAAGGAAAAGGAAGCTCCCAAAGACGAGGAAGCCCCCAAAGCCAAGAAAGCTCCTAAAGACGAGGAAGCCCCTAAAGCCAAGAAAGCTCCCAAGGAAAAGGAAGCTCCCAAAGCCAAGAAAGCCCCCAAAGCCAAGAAAGCTCCCAAGGACAAGGAAGCCCCCAAAGACGAGGAAGCCCCCAAAGAGTAGGAAAGAGAAACCCGGTTTCTTCCTGAGACCGGGTTTTTGAATTGCCATGCTCCCCCTCATCGTAGACGCCCACGAAGATATTGCCTACAACATCCTGAACTTCGGACGGGACTATACCCGTGCCGCCGTTGAAACGCGCCGCCTCGAATACGAGAGCGGTTCGGCGGCCCCTGAACACAACGGCGAGACACTGCTTGGCTGGCCCGATTACCAGCGCGGGCGCGTGGCTGTCGTCTTCAGCACCCTGTTCGTCACGCCCATCCGCCGCAGGACCGGCGAGTGGGACAAACAGGCCTATGCAGATTTCGACCAGGCTCATCGTCTTTACCGCACCCAACTGGATGCTTATCACAAGCTGGAGGACGACCACCCCGACCATTTCCGTCTCATCGCTTCACGCGCGGACCTGGAAACTGTCCTGACCCATTGGGCCGATTCCAAGGCTGAAAGCCATCCCGTCGGCCTTGTGCCTTTGATGGAAGGAGCGGAGGGTGTGCGCACCCCGTCCGAACTGGACGAGTGGTGGGAGTGGGGCGTGCGGGTCATCGGCCCGGCCTGGGCCGGCACTCGCTTCTGTGGCGGCACGCGGGAACCGGGACCGCTCACCGATGAAGGGCGCCTCCTGCTCAAGGCAATGGCAGACATCGGGTTCACTCTTGACCTGAGTCACATGGACGAACTGTCGGCGCGGCAGGCTCTCGATCTGTATCCCGGTCCCATTATCGCCAGCCATGCCAACGCTGCCGCGCTCGTACCCGGCTACGACGGGAACCGCCTGCTGCGGGACGATGTCATCCAGGGCATTCTCGAACGTGACGGAATCATTGGCGTGGTGCCGTTCTGCAGGTTCCTGACCTTCGAATGGAAATTTGGCGACCCGCGTGACTGCATTACGCTCGAAACGCTGGCCGCGCATGTGGACCGTATCTGCCAGATGGCCGGGGATGCCCGGCACGTGGGTCTGGGCAGCGACTTTGACGGCGGCTTCGGTCTGTCCTCCGTGCCTGCCGGGGTGGATACGATTGCCGACCTGCAGAAACTCGGTCCCATTCTGGCGGCGAAAGGGTATAATGACGAGCAGGTCGCGGCGGTTCTGGGGAAGAACTGGTTGCGCCATCTCCAGACATTCTTGCCATGACAACTCCTGATAAACCATTCCCGTCCCCCAATACTTCTCCTGAAGGTATTCCCTCGCGGCTGCGCGTCCGCTTTGGACTGCTGTTGACATTATTCGGCCTGCTCGTTTTTCTGATTGGCGCCCGCCCGGCACTCTTTGGTCTGGATCGCAGTCCGGTGGTCGGGTTTGTGCAGATCATGGTCTTTCTGGTGGGGTTGGCAATTGTCTGCATCGGCGGGTACATCGGCTTGATGTCCTTCTGGAGAAACGGCGATCGCACCATCGCCGCCGACATCGGTTCGCGCCTGGTCGTGACCGGGTACGTGGTGGCCGTTTTCTCCGGCATGGCGGATGTATTTGGGTTTGGCACGCGGGCGCCACCGCTAATTCCGTTCTTTGGCCCCTGGCAGGCAACCGGGGTGCAGATTGGCGAGGTGCTGATTACGATTGGATTCTTGTTATTGATTCCAATTCAAAGGCGAAAGAAAACGGAAGATAAATGAGAAATGGGGGCTCCAGTTTTAACAAAAAAACCACCTGTCTGGGTGGTTTTTTTCACTGTGCCCCCGTGGAGATTCGAACTCCAGTTTTAGCCTTGAAAGGGCCACGTCCTGGTCCACTAGACGATGGGGGCTTGTTCGAAGGGCAGAGCGGCAGGATTTTACCATCCCCTCCCGTACCGGTCAAGCAATTGATCAAACCTGTTTTTTATCTGTAATCAGCGCCAGCAAATCCACTTGCCGGCGGTTGAAAAGGATGTCCGGTCTTTCAATGCGCAGTTGCGGGATGAAGTCACGGATGCCTTCCACCATGACTGTGGCAAAGTCAAAGCGCCCGGTCCACTCCAACGTCCCTTCCAGCTCTTATACTGGTGAGTTGACCCGAATGGCATATTTGACCAGATTCTTATAACCGCCGCGCACCAGACCTTGCGGGCCCACATCCTCGCGGCGGGTCAGTCTCGGAAGGGACGCGTTCCGTCGCGTTTTTCCAGCGGGGGGCGCACTCTTCGCTTCGGGCCGGACACCTTGCCCGTCTCCGGGTTGAGGATGGTAACCAGCCAGGAGATGGCACGTGCGTCGTACTCGCGCCGTCCACATACATCACATACCCAGGCTGGGAAGTTGGGGACGGTAACGAGTTCTTCGTCGAGCCAGGTGAAGTAGGTGATATGCCGCAGGCGCATCACCCCGGCCTGGCATTCAGTGCATTGGAATGAATCCTGGGGTTCGTCGGTCATTGGGAAGCTCTCAGGGACTCATTCAGGATAAATACTCCCGCGCTCGACCCGATGCGATTCGCACCCGCAGCAATCATCGCCAGCGCGTCCTTGCAGGTGCGGATTCCGCCTGCGGCTTTGACGCCGGTTCCGGGTCCGACCACGCGGCGCATCAGGTCCACATCTTCCACCGTCGCACCGCTCGGACCGAATCCGGTCGAGGTCTTGACGAAATCCGCCCCGGCGGTCTGAGCCAGCAGGCAAGCCAGGATCTTCTCACGGCGGGTCAGCAAAGCAGCTTCAATGATCACCTTGACCCTGGCTCCGCGCTCATGGGCCTCCTGTGCCACGAACAGGATATCGTTCAGCACCAGGCCATAAGCCTCACTCTTAAGCGCACCAATATTGATCACCATATCCACTTCGTTCGCACCGTTCTCGATCACGCGGCGCGCTTCGTATACTTTATCCTCGGGCAGTAGCGCACCGAGCGGGAAGGCGATAACCGCACACATGCCCACGCCCGCATCTTTGAGCAGGCCGCGAACCAGCGGCACATAGACCGGGTTAACACACACTGCGGCAAAATGGTACTGGCGGGCTTCCTCGCATAATTTTTTGACCTGCCCGGCGGTCGCTTCCGGCTTGAGCAGGGTATGGTCAATCCAGGCAGCAATTTCCGCACCGACCGGCTTGGTCAACGGTAGAGGCGGGGTGGGGAGCTCCCGTTCGTAAGAATCGGCCAGTATAAGAACTTCTCGCAAGGATTGCATGATTACTACCCCGTGCTGGAACCGGGACTATCGCGGGGCGGCCAGAACAGATTGATCCGGCTGGATGATCATAAAATCAGCAAAGGGCCAGTAGACCACCAGCGCCTTGCCGAGGATATTTTCTTCCGGCAGGAAGCCCCAGGCATGTGAATCTGCCGAGTTGTTGCGATTATCTCCCAGCACGAAGAGTTGGCCTTCAGGAACCGTCCATTCGTTAGAATAATCCGGGGGGGCAGCGATATAAGGTTCTATCAACGGGACATTGTTAATATAAACGGTTCCGTTGGCGATCCTGACCGTGTCGCCGGGCAGTCCAATAATACGTTTAATGTAATCTTCGTATTTGTCGTCGAAGCCAGGCAGGCCAAACAGGCGCTGCCAGAAAGGAGCATCGGGATACATCGGTGGACGGAAAACGATAATATCGCCACGCTGAAAATCGCCCAACTTATAAGACAGACGACTGATCAGCACGTATTCGCCATTATCCAGGGTGGGAAGCATCGAATAGCCTTCCACGCGCACACGGGCAGAAATAACATTGATCACCAGGAAAAGGATGACCGCCAGTCCCACCGTTTCTAGAATTTCGCGCAGGAACTGCTTCCATTCCTGCCTGGCAGGTGCGGCTTCCGGCGCAGGCTGGGTTTCGTTTTCAGGGGAAAAATCGGTCAAAAAAGCCTCCGCTGAGGATTATACCATCTGCAAGTTAAACTTTTCCCCAGGCGAAATACGTTGGCACGTGGAGCACGCGCTCGCCCCGTTCCCAGGCCTGCTCATCCAATAACTTCATCCTGCGGACTTCTTGCGCCGGGACCCAGCCCGCCAAATCGGCCTCCAGCACCGCCCATTCCAAGTTCCGTTCCGCAGGCGCGGGCAGACGCTCCCCGCCCTTGTGCCCCGTGCCCCATGCAGGAACCGGGACTACCTCGCTGGAACCGGGACTACTCCGCAGGGTTCCTGTTTCGATGGGCCGGATGCCCGCCTGTCGGAACAAGGCCGCCAGCTGGCTCCCCAGCCCCGGGTCCGCGCCCTGCCGCCGCAGGGACTCGGCCTGCCAGCGTCCGAGCGGAGCAAGCGCATCGGGCTTATCCACGCGGGAGTCGTAGTCCGGTTCGGCCAGAGCCAACACGGCGCCACCGGGGCGGGTGACACGTTTCATTTCAAGCAGGGCCAGCAATGGGTCGCGCACCCAGAGCAGGAGAAAGTGGCAAAAGGTAATATCAAAAACTCTGGAAGGATATGGCAGCCCCAGTGCATTCCCACAGACAAGCACCGCGGCCGGGACATGCCTGCGCGCCTCGGCGAGGCGGACAGGCTCCAGGTCCAGCCCGTGGATGGCGGCAGGTGTGGCATGGTAGTCCCGGTTCTTGCGAAGTAGTCCCGGTTCTCGCACGGGACACGGGGCAAGTTCGGATAAGATCGCTCCCGTCCCGCAGCCGACTTCCAGCACCCGCCGCGCCCGGTTCAAACCAGCGCGTTCGAAGAGGTAGACACGCAGGTCACGCGTCCAGGCGGCTTGCTGGAGAAAACGACTATGCCAGTCCATCCTCTTCCCAGTTCAAAATGAACTTGACTTGCTCGTCGGATTCGGGGGAATGGGGCGCGAGGAGGCTCTGCGCCGCGCTGTGGTACAGTTCGCGCAAATGATGCAAGGCCTCCGTGGGCTTCATCCCATGGCGGACAAGATAGCAGCCAACGGTGGTGCCGGTGCGTCCAATGCCGCCGACGCAATGGAGATACACTTTGCGATACTCGGCGAGGTCCGTGTCAATGGCATCCAAAGTGGCAACCATCATCTCGTGGGACGGCACATGAAAATCAGGGAAGGAAAAGCGCCGGTGACGGACCACACGTCCATCGTACCCGGCTTCTTCACTCAGTATGGAAAAATACGGCGGGCGCTCGCCTTCGCAGGTCAGGTCGATGAAGGCGTCGAACCCGGCAATGAGGAAGGCGGTCAGGCGCCGATGGGTGCCGAACTCATCATAGCGCAGGGCAGGATACTCGCCCGCCAGGAACTGGCCGGGGAGCACCCAGTAGGACTCGGGGATGGGTTTACTTTTCATGGCAAGCGGAAATACACTTTCAGGATTCCGGAGGATCTCCGGCTGGTGAGCGCAATTTTATATTCCCCAGCCGGGAGGCGGTATTGGTACTGGCTGACACTGGTCTCGCTGGAGAAATCTTCGCCGTGCAGGAGCAGGAGCGGGTCGCCCTGCGGCGGGACAAGCGTCATGTCAATGTAGCGGGCGTCGATGCCGGTAATGCGCAGGAAGATCGCCGCGTCGCCTGCTTCGGCCAGGTTGAACCAGGCAATGGTCTCCGCCTGCACGTCCCGCCCGGAGAGGTAGACTGTGGCGGCAAGGTCGAAACCCTTCGGCGGTTGTGTGGAATTGCTGCCCAGGGTGGATGTGACCAGCATCCCCGCCCCGGCCAGCACCGCAACGACCACCACTCCC